>JBAWFY010000301.1:0-6520 GCA_049592335.1 Occallatibacter sp. | reverse complement strand
AAGCATGAGCTTGATCGTCATTTTGCGTTGGCCGCGGATGATGGTCACGCTCACCGTGTCGCCTGGCTGGTGCTTGTCCATGATGGCGTTGATGTCCTGCGTGTCTTCGACCTGCTGGCCATCGATGGCGACGATCAAATCGCCGCCAAGCATGATGGGCGTGTTGCCCACATAGGCCTGCTCATTACCGCCGCGCAGACCGGCGCGATCCGCGGCTCCGCCGGGAACCACGCGCTGGATGAGGACGCCGGAATTATCCCCGAGGCCCATCTGTCCGGCGAGGTCGGGACCGATAGCAAACGAGTAAATGCCCAGCGATGGCCGGTTGGGATGGCCATAGCGAGTCAGGTCGGACAGCACAGCCTTGGCCGTGTTGATGGGAATGGCGAAGCCGATGCCGGAGCTCTGGTCGGCGCCGTTCGAGGCGATCATGGTGTTGATGCCGATGACTTCGCCGCTCGAGTTGAGCAGCGGGCCGCCGGAGTTGCCGGGATTGATGGCCGCATCGGTCTGGATGGCGTCTTCGATTCTCGAGCCGCTTTCGGTCTTGATGGGGCGGATGGCGCTGATGATGCCGCGCGTCATGGTTCCGCTGAGGCCGAAGGGATTGCCGATGGCGAAGACCTTCTGGCCCACGTTGAGCTGGGACGAGTCGGCCAGCGTGACCGGCTCGAGGTTGGGCGCATCGATCTGCAGCAGAGCCAGGTCGTGCGTGCGGTCGGTGCCGATGACGCGCGCTGTGAACTTGCGTTTATCGCTCAGCTGCACTTCAATGCCGCGGTTGGCGTTGGCGACCACGTGAAAGTTGGTGAGGATGTGGCCGGCCTTATCGAGGATGAAGCCGGAGCCCTGCCCTTGCTGCGGCACAGGCCCATAAAAGAAGTCGAAGACCAGTGCGGTCGAGGTGATGTTGACCACCGAGGGCAGCACGCGTTTGTAGACCGCAATGTTGTTTTGCTCTTCGGCGTCGTACCTGGGAGCGGCCTGGGCCTCGGACAGCTCGAGCGGCGCACCGGAGCCGCCGCCGAAGAGGGCGAAGCGGCCCATAGAGTGCGTGGGCTGGAAATAGCTGGTCACCAGCCAGAATCCGCCCAGCAAGACGATAAGAAGGATGAGAATTCGGCTCAATCGCATTGCTTGATTTCCTAAAAACTCCTCAAAAGCTTTACGGCTGCCGGGGGATAAAGTTCCCGTCCCAGTCTCGACCGTCCTTCTTATTGTAAGAACACTACGGGGCGGATTTGTCGCTCTGGCTGCGCAATTTAGGCCAGAGGGCTTCGACTTGCGCGCGCAAGACTTCAAAATCGCCTGAATTGTCGATCACATAATCGGCCTGGGCGGCTTTTTCTCGATCTGGAACCTGGTGGGCCAGGCGATTGCGCGCGTCCGCGGCAATAGCCTCAACAGTGGTTGCCGCGCCGCCGGCCGATGCCCCTCGCGAATTCTGGACGCGCGCGGCATAGCGCGCGATTTTCAGCTCGTCGGGCGCTGTAACGACGACGACGCGATCGATGCGGCGGCGCCAATCGGCAAAAACACTGTTTTTATCGCCGCGGGCGAGCGCGTCGCGGACCACTTCGAAGATTAGCGCCGACTCGATGACGGCGACAGCTCCGGGATCGTGGGCGAAGACATCGTTCATCCACCGGGCCTGCGCCTCGATGACGTGCGGATGCACAAGGGCGTTCAATTCCTCAAGCCGGCCGTGGCGAAAGGCAAGATCGGCAAGGCGCGCGCGATTGAGCCGGCCATCGGGTTCGAGAATTTCCGCGCCGAAGCGTTCGACGATCGCGGCAAAAACCGCCTGGCCCGGCTCCATAAGCGCGCGGCCGAGGGCGTCGGATTCAATGACCTCGGCACCGAGCGAGCGCAGCATAGCGGCCACGGTCGATTTGCCGCTTCCCAACCCGCCTGTGAGTCCGACGCGAAGCATGGCGAACGCTCCTGGCTTTGCGCGATGCTCCCCGAAAGCAGGGGCGCATCGCAGTCGAATGCAAGTATAGGCGTTGAGGCTGGCTGGAGCCTCGCTGTCCAGGTTCTCATCTGGCCTGGAACGGTGCGGCACCCGCAGGCGCGACAGTTCAATCGCTCTAGCAAAGCGCCGATGGGGGGTTTTTACACTCCATTCATCTTCGAGAGGCACGCGGGGCAATTAGAGTGAAGTTGTCTCTTCATGCGATCCACATTTTGGCACACGATTCTGTTTTGCAGCTTTATCTGGGGCACGCGAACCACCGCGGCTCAGATGCCCTTCTATACCGACAACGCCGACGTTACCGATGATCGAACCCTGCACTTCGAGTTCTTCAACGAATACGACAGTCTGCAATCCGCGCAATACCCGGACCTGCGCCAGAACACCTTCAACTACAAGATCAACTATGGCCTCCCTCACGGTCTCGAACTCGATGTGGACGCACCGTATCTCTCCATTTTCCGTGCGGCGGAGTCGCAGACTTCCGACGGGCCCGGCGATACCGACATGGGCATCAAATGGAACTTCTGGAAATCCGTGCGCCCGCTGGGCGTTCCGGCTTTCTCCGCGAGCCTGTACATCGAATTTCCGACGGGGGATACGAGCCAGCAACTCGGCTCCGGCCTCACCGATTATTGGCTGAACTGGATTGCCCAGGAACCGCTTTCGGAGAAGACCCGGCTGGATGGCAATTTCGGGTTTCTGTTTGCCGGCAATACCAGCACAGGCGTACTGGGCACGCAGAATACCCGCGGTCATGTGTATACCGGAGGCCTTTCACTGCAGCATGACCTCACCTCTCGCCTGACGCTTGGGATGGAGGCCTATGGCGCGGTGGCAGACAACAAGAGCCTGGGCAAAGATCAGTTTCAGGGGCTTGGAGGCGGCTGGTACCAGCTCAACCGGCGTATGGCCGTGACCTTCGCCGTGCTGGGAGGCAGCCACATTGCTAGCCCGAGAATCGGTGGACAGGCCGGCTTCGAAATCGACTTCCCGCTGCGCCGCGCTCGCGACCCACAACCGCTCGCACGCACATCGCCGAACGGGGGAACTCCCTGACGTTCGAGGCTAAAGCCAGATCGTGAGGCTGGGAGCAGCACCGCACGAAGGCTGGCTGGCGCGATCGATCAAATACCTCGCCGCATTTTGGCCGCGCGGACGGTGTTCGCCATCAGCATGGCGATGGTCAGCATGCCTACGCCGCCAGGGACGGGAGTGTACGCGGAAGACAGCTCGAAGGCTTTGGGGTCGATATCGCCGATCACTACCGAGCCGCGCTTGGCGAAAGCAGCCTCACGTTTTTCATTGCCCTTGAAGAAGCGGTCGAACTCCTCGCGCGTCTCGATGCGGTTGATGCCGACATCGATGAGCGTCGCGCCGGGCTTGACCATCTGCGGCATGATGAAGCCAGGCCGGCCGATGGCGGCGACGAGAATGTCGGCCTGCTTTGTTATCTCCGCGAGGTTTCGAGTTTTGGAGTGACATATCGTGACCGTGGCGCTTTCGTGCAGCAGCAGGATGGCTACGGGCTTACCAACAATGTCGCTGCGGCCGACGACGACTGCGTGCTGGCCCGCAATGGGGATGTTGCTGCGTTTGAGAATTTCAATGACGCCTGAGGGCGTGCAAGGCGCAAGCGCCGGACGGCCTGCAAGCAGGCGACCGGAGTTCACGGGATGAAAACCGTCCACATCTTTCGCCGGATGGACTGCATCCAGCAGCCTTTTGTAGTCGACCTGAGGCGGGAGAGGAAGCTGGATCAGAATCCCGTCGATGTCGTCGCGTGCGTTGAGCTTGTCGACCAGCGCGAGCATTTCTTCGGTGGTCACCGTATCGGGAGGCGTGATCAGATCGCTATAAAGCCCAAGTTCGGCGCAGGTCTGCACCTTGCTACGGACGTAGATTTCGGAAGCCGGCACGTGACCCACCAGCACGGCTGCCAGGCCCGGCTTGACGCCTTTGGCGGCCAGCTGACCCACTTCTTCGGAAACTTCCCGCTTGATGGCAGCGGCAAGGGCCGCGCCGTCGAGAATTTTTGGCATTCGGATACTCCAGCATTTATGGTATCGCCCGGCAGCGGTATGCCGGCAGGCTCTCGCCGGTGTCCGATTTTGGGACTAAAGACAGGTTACTTTCCCGCGATCCCGCACCCTTGGTGATTCTTGTCTCCAGAAATCTTTGCTCGCGCCGATGAACCCGCTATTGAGACAGGCGCGTTGCACGCCCGCCGGTTCCGTGTGCCGGCGAAAGGGCGGCATCGAGCACTGACGAAACGAAGCGCGAGCCCAGGAGGCGGTCGGTGGCAGCGGACGAAAGACGCGGACAAGCGGCCATGATGCCCTGGGCACATCTGCGGCTTCCGCCGTTTCCGCAGGTGGCGCTGCGGGTACTGCAAATGGCCAAGGATGAGAACATGCAGTGGCATCATCTCTGCGATCTCATCGGGTCCGATCCGGCGTTCGCGAGCGAAGTGCTGACCGTGGCGAATTCCGTGCTGTACGCACCGCGATATCCGGCCACCAGCATTCTGCAGGCAGTGGCGGTGATGGGAGCCAGCACCTTGCAGGGCATGTGCGTGACCGTGGGCGTGCGCGCCTATCTGGGGAAGACGCTGAGTTTTCCTGCCATGCGCAATCTTTGGAAGCACAACATGGCCTGCGCGATTGTGGCGCAGCGGCTGGCGCAGAACAGCTTTATCGACAAGGATTCGGCCTTCACGGCGGGGATTCTGCACGACGTGGGGCGGATGGGTTTGGCGGTGATTCAGCCTGCCGCCTACGCCGAGCTGCTTGAGAAGCATCGGGGAACTTCGGAAACCATGCTCGAAGCCGAGCGCGAGCTCTTTGGCTGGGATCACTGCGAGACGGGACGGCAACTGGTGGGCGACTGGAAACTGCCCGAGGAGCTTGAGGCCGTGGTCTCGCGGCACCACGAACCGCGCCGCGGCGACGGAGCATGGGATGAAACCGAGCTGATCAAGGTGAGCTGCCATATGGCGTCGAGCATCGGATTTGCGGCGTTTCAGGGCTGCCAGGCGCGGCCGTTCAGCGAACTGGTGGAAGAGTTGCCCACGCGGGAACACCGGCGACTGCAATTGGACCCGGAAGCACTGAAAAAAGAAGTGGCCGACGGCATTCACGCTATTGAGTCGGTGTAGGCCGGGAACGTGCCGGGGGCTTTGGCTGTCAAGCTTGAAAGCACAACTGCGTTTGACTGCGCGGCGGGCGCCTGCTCTCATCGCGTGGTTTGCGTTCAGGGCGCCTAGCTCATCAATCTTCGCTGCAGTTGTTCCAGCGTCTGCCCCTTGGTTTCGGGGTAGACGAACAACACCACGACGAATTGAATCGCGGTCATCGCGCTGAAGAAGACGAAAGGCGTGGCCGTGTTCATGGAATGCACGACCACGGGAAATTCCAGCGCGATCACGGCGTTCATGAACCAATGGCTGGCGCTGCCAATGCCCTGCCCTTTGGAGCGCACACGCGTGGGAAAAATCTCCCCGATATACACCCAGATCACGGCGCCCTGCGAGACAGAGAAGAACGCGATATAAACGATGAGCAGCCAGAGCAACGCGTGCGCATGCGACCTGGTGGCGAAGACCCAGGCCACGCCAGCCAGGCAACAGGCAGTGCCGGCCGCGCCAATGAGGAGAAGCGTCTTGCGACCGAGCTTGTCGATCAGCGACATGCCCACGATGGTGGCGAGAAAATTCGTGGCTCCGATGGCGATGGCCTGCTGATAGCTCGACAACCGGCTGAAACCGGCGGCGGCAAAGATGCTATTGAGGTAATAGAGAATTGCGTTGATGCCGGCCAGCTGGTTGAATGCGCCGATGGTGATGGCGAGAAACAACGGGTAGCGGTACTTCCACTGAAAGACCGGCTCGCCGGCCGATGCGTGCTCCTCGGCAAGCGCGGCGCAAATGTCGTCAAGCTCGGCCTGCGGGTGCGGTTCGCCCATGAGCTTGAGCACAGCGAGGGCCTCGTCGATGCGGCTGCGCGATGCCGACCAGCGGGGGCTGCGGGGAATGCCGAAGAGCAGCGCCAGAAATACGAGAGCCGGCGCAGCGGCGACACCCACCTGCCACCGCCACTCCGACGCGCCCATTTGCAGCAGGTGAATGGCGTAGTTCGAGATATAGGCGAGGAGAATTCCGAAGACCACGTTGAACTGGAAGACGCCGACCAGCCTGCCGCGCCAGGCTGCCGGCGACAGTTCGGCAATATATACCGGCGCGAGCACCGACGAGGCGCCGATGCCGAGCCCGCCGACGAAGCGAAAGAGCAGAAAGAAGGGCCAGTTCCAGGCGAGGCCACAGCCTAATGCGGAGGCCACGTAAAGCACGGCAGTGATGCGCAGCGCTTCGCGTCCGCCGAGTTTTTGGCCTACCCAGCCGGCAGCGAGCGCGCCGATCACGGTGCCCACCAGTCCGATGGCGACTGTGTAGCCCTCATTCCTCGGGCTAAGACCGTAGAGTTTGACCAGCGCGTCGATGGCGCCGGCGATCACGACGGTATCGAATCCGAAGAGCAGGCCGCCGAG
>JBAWFY010000300.1:0-6351 GCA_049592335.1 Occallatibacter sp. | reverse complement strand
GACCACGACGGCTACCTGGTGATTGAGAACGGAGAGCGCTCTATCTTGTCCGGCACTTCGTTTTCGGCGCCTGCGTTTGCCGGCGTGATTGCTTTGGTGAATCAAAAGGAAGGCGGCAACGGCGAGGGGAATGTGAATGCCCGCCTTTATGCGTTAGCGGTTGCGGCGCGCGATGCGTTTCATCCCACGCCGACGGGCAGCAATACGGTTCCCGGCGTGGAAGGTTTTACGGCGAATGGCTCGGCCTACAACCTTGCCACCGGGTTGGGATCGGTGGACGGGACGCTGCTGGTGAACGATTGGAACGCGGGCTCGCCATCCGATTCGGAAACTCAAACGCTGCCGGCAACCTTGACCCTGAGTGCGGCAGCGCAACGGGCGACAGTTGCGGCGGGCGGCTCGGCGACACTTCAGTTTCTAGCTGCCACGGGAGGATCGTTCACGGGCAGCGTGACTTTCAGCGTGAACGGTTTGCCGGACGGGGTCACAGCCGCGTGGTTAACGAACCCGCTCACGCCCGCACCCGGTGCGGGCACTGCGAACGCCTTGCTCAGGCTCACGGCGACGCAGGGAACCGCTGCCGGCTCCGCAAGCGTGATGGTGACGGCCAGCGGCGACGGCGTGAGCGCAACCCAAACCGTCGCGGTGACAGTGGTGGCGCGTGAGAACGAATGCACTCGATTCAGCCTGATGCCTACAAGCTGCAGAGCACTGCCGCGACTGCCGATTCGGTAAATCAGCGGCGTTAGATCCAGGCGCGCGCAAACTTCAGTCGAAAATCTCGAACGCCGCTCCGATGCGCCCGGGAAGCGCAGCTTGCGCGTCGGGCAATGAGTAGCTGATCTCGAGCACGGTTGCGGGAGGCGCAGCCAGCGCCTGCAGAGCCGCAGCCGTTGCATTCCAGTCGATGGTGCCGTCGCCGGGCCAGAGGTGCTCGTCTTTCGTGCCGTGGTTATCATGCACATGCACCGAGGCGATGCGCTTGCCGAGAGTTTCAATCGCGGCCGCGGTCCCCACCGTGATGTTGGCGTGGCCGAGGTCGAGGCAAACGCCGATGTTATCCAGGTGCCCCATCTCGAGAATGTACATGAGATGTTCGGGCGTGGTGGTGTCGCTCAGGAGATTTTCGACCAGCAGGCGAACGCCGAGCGGACGCGCAAACGCTCCCAGGTGCTCGAGTGCGGTCAGCGCGAATTCTATGCTGCGCGGCGACCACTCATCGTAGCGCTCGCCGAGGTGCACGACAAGGTTGCGCAGCGGAATGTGCTCGGCGGATTCGAGCGCGCGCTTGATCTCGTCCATGGCGTCGATGCGGCGGGACTTTTCCGGGTGCAGCACGTTGAGCCCGAGCGCGCCGGCGCGGCCCATCTCGCGATCAGGATAAAGCGGGGCGTGCATGGAGAAAGGCTTGACTGTGCTGGAGCGGAACCACCCGGCCAGCTCCATCACCTGCTCACGGCTGGTGTAGTCGAAGTGCTGGCGCGCGGCAAAAATCTCCACTGCCTCGGCGCCCGAGCGCTCCGCAAGCTCCAGCAAGCCGGGGTGCAGACGGTGATTCAGAAACAGGTGAGTCGATAGAACCCGCAGCATTTTCTCTTGGCCCCTCGTAGTGATGTGTACTCGAAAAGCAATCCAGCTTTCATTTTCGCATCTTGCAGGCAACGGGTTTGTCACCGCAGCGCGGCAGCGCAGCCGAGAGAAGGATTAATAAGAACAAGCGGAGGCTCAGACTCGAGAGCGGCCGCATCTCTTCGAGAGTTGCAGCCGCCTGAATTGTTCCGGGGGAGGGAATTCTATTGGGCAAGACTGCTGAGAGCCTGAAGGATCGGGGTAGCGGCTCGTGAGACTTGCCCATTGAGGGGCCCGATGTGTGACGCGCATAGGCTTCCTGCCGCGTTGCTCCTCCGCCCATCTTCAAGCGCGAAGAGCCCACACCACCCGTCGGATGCAGCGGGCAGGCGAGTGGTTGCCTGCGCTTGCAGCACGGCTATGATCGAGGTAATGCCATCGACGAGCGGGAATGCGGGTCGTTGGCACAGATGAGGACCGAAGCCAATTGAACGGCGTTTTCTGGATTGAAGGGAATCCGCGGGTACCGCTGGCGATTGTGCTTTGCCCACATGGTGGCAGCATTCTCCCAGATCAGCTGCGGCCGATTGCGCAGAGCGGAGTCAAAACGCTCGTATCGCTGCTTGAGCCGGAGGAAGCCCATTGGCTTGGCCTTGGCGACGAGGGTCCCCTTGCCGAGCAGGCAGGCATGAATTTTCTTTCGTATCCAATTCAGGATGTGCATGTGCCGGCGAGTTTACCTGCCTTTCGCGCCTTCGTTGCCGGATTGGCCGAGCGGCTTCGCTCGGGTGAGCGCATCGGCCTGCATTGCCGGGGAAGCGTTGGCCGTGCCCCGCTCACTGCGGCCTGCACGCTGATCCATCTCGGCTGGAGTGCGAAGAATGCCTTGGCAGCGATCGAAACAGCGCGCGGTTGCCCGATTCCCGATACTCAGGAACAGTTGCGATGGATTCTGCATTACAGGCCGAACGAGCGGAGCTAGCGGGGTTAGCGGAGCTAGATCAGACGCGGTGCAATGAGGTTATGGGCGCGTGATTTGGGAAGGGGAGGGGAAATCGGCTTGAGTGATCGCGCGAACCCGAATCCGATCGTTGACCTGAGCTTTCCGCATCGCTGGCAGGCGGAGATTCTTGTTGCACGGCCGCCAATTCTGCCGCTGCGCCATTTTGTGTATCCGCGCATGGCTGAAGAGGTAGAACGCGGCGCGCTGGAAGTAATGATTCATCCTGGAGCGCCGGACGGGACGCCGTTTCTCGCCACATGCGCCTTGGGATTTCGCGATCCCGCCGCTCCCAACGGCATCTGGTCGACTCCAAAACCAGAAGAAATCTGTGCAGTCGCGGGAGGGTACGCCTATCTCTTCGACACCACCGCGCCGGAGCGCTTCACGATGATTCCCTACCGCCCGGTTCTCGCCGTGCGCGCAGTGGTCACGGAAAATATTCTGCTCTTCGCCGGCCATCAGTCGATCATTGCGTGGGGAGCGGACGGGCAGCTGTGGGAGTCGGCAAAACTCTCCGACGAAGGCGTAGCGATCGTGGAGATCGAGGACGGTCTGCTGCGCGGTGCGGGTTGGCGGATCGCGACCGGTCACGAAACATCCTTCAAGCTCGACCTACGGAGCGGAAAACTTGTTTCCTTGCCGTGAAAGTAGCCGGCACAGAGCGCCTCAGTACGCAAATCATTGAATTTGCGAGCCGTAGGCTGGCTCTTCGGCCCCATTTTTTCTCTTTTGAGTCCAATTGCATTCGCTTTGCTTCCAGCCGCATCTAAATCAACCGGCATAGAGAGGCGCACCGTAAACAAGCGCGATGCGTCCGTATAAATAGGAGAAAGAACAATGCTCATGCGGAAACTTCAAGCTCTTACATTGATTGCGGTGGGATCGGCGTTTGCAGTCCCCTTTGCGATGGCTGCGGATCAGAGCCAGCAGGTCGGGGGCAGCGCGGTCGTTACCGTCGAACCGGGGAAAGAGATGCCGGGCAGCATTACCCAGAGTGAGCTCCACCTGAAGCTCGACGGAAAGGAGTCCGAAGTCACTGGGTTCAGGCCATTGCGCGACCCGGAAAGCAAGGTGGAGCTGGTCGTGTTCGTGGACGACGGGGCGCGTGGAAGTTTGGGAACACAGATGAAAGATATTGAGAAGTTCATCCAGGGCCAGCGGCCGGGCACGAAGGTTGGTGTGGCCTATATGCTGAATGGCCGTGCGGCCTTTGCGCAGCCGTTCACAACGGATCTGAACGCGGCCGCGCACGGCGTGCATCTGCCTATGGCTGGCGGCGAGGGCGCGAGCAGCAGCCCGTATTTTTGCCTCTCGGATCTTGCGAAGAACTGGCCCTCGAACGATGCGCACGCGCGTCGCGAAGTGGTAATGGTCAGCGACGGCGTGGACTACTACGAGCGGCGTTACGACCCTGAGGATCCATACGTGCAGGCCGCGATGAAAGATGCGGTGCGCGCGCACCTCGTCGTCTACACCATCTATTGGCGCAGCCAGGGCCTCTTCGACAACTCAGCCTATGCGGCATACGACGGCCAGAATCTGCTCACGGAGGTTTCCGCGGCGACCGGCGGCAAGAGCTATTGGGAAGGCATGGGCAACCCGGTCAGCTTCGATCCTTATTTCAAGGACATCGACCAGCGTCTCGACAATCAATACGAATTGGACTTCATGACCGCGGGCAGCAAGCCTGCAATCGAGTCGCTCAAACTCGCCGTGAGCGCACGCGCAAAACTCGATGCGCCACAAGAGGTCTACGTGCACCCTGGTGCGGAGTAAATGACTCGACGCCTTTCCGCATGAATTGCGAAGAGGCTGAAGGCGTAGAGAAGGAGCTCGCGGGCCGGCAGCGACTAAGCGAGGCCGGTTCGTGTCTCAGCGCACCGCCTCTTCGATGCGGTCTCGAATGTGAGCGGCTGGTTCGATCCGCCTTCAGCCAAGCCCCGAATTGCTGCTCTGAATTCCTGCACCGAATTTCGGCCTTTGAGAATCTATTAGCCTGTAGGTGATTACCGTGATGCCGCCGGGATCGCGCACCGCGACTCGCTGACGGCAGCACGAGGCCGTTCTTCCCCGGCCAAAACAGATCCGAAACGCATTCAAATCTCAGGAGACCGTCGTTGTCCGCAGCCGACATCGAAATGCCCGAACCGTCCTCAGACTCCGCAGCGAAGGCGCACACTGCGGAAACTGCTCAAAAGGCGCCGGCAACGGTCATCAATCCCGAACTGCAGTCTCACGCGCAGTGGAAGCCGCGCGTCAATCCCTGGCTCATCGCCATGACGGTGGCGCTTGCGGCTTTCATGGAGGTGCTCGACACCTCGATTGCCAATGTGGCGCTGCCGCACATCGGCGGCACGCTCGGCGCCAGCCCCGACGAAGCCACGTGGGTGCTCACAAGTTATCTGGTGTCGAACGCCATTGTGCTTCCGCTCGGCGGCTGGGCCAGTTCGTTGATGGGCCGCCGCAACTTTTTCGTACTGTGCATCACCGGCTTCACCGTTGCAAGTTTCCTCTGTGGCTCGGCCCCCTCCCTGCCCATTCTGCTGGTGTGCCGCGTGCTGCAGGGCACCTTCGGCGGCGGCATGCAGCCCATGGCGCAGGCCATCATGGCCGACTCGTTCGAACCGCAAAAGCGCGGTCAGGCCTTCGCTCTTTACGGGCTGGTCGCTGTGCTCGCGCCTTCCATAGGGCCCACGCTCGGCGGCTGGATCACCGATAACTTCACATGGCGCTGGATTTTTTTCATCAACATCCCCGTCGGCATCCTAGCTTTCATCCTGGTTACGCGGCTGGTGGAAGATCCGCCGTGGATTAAGCCCGATCTTTCGCGCCTGCGAAATATGGATTACATGGGCCTTTCTTTCCTCGCCCTCGCCATGGGCGGCTTGCAGATCATGCTTGACAAGGGAGAAGAGAACGACTGGTTCTCCTCGGGCTTCATCCGCTTCTTCTGCTTCCTGTTTGTCTTCGGCATGATCGGTTTGTTCACGTGGGAGTGGCGGCAGAAGGAGCCGCTCATCAATCTGCGCTTGTTCAAATACAGGAACTTTGCCATCTGTTGTTTTTTGATGATGCTGGTAGGTGGCGTGCTAAACGCCAACACCGTCCTGCAGCCCCAGTTCACGCAGCAATTGCTGGGCTGGACGGCAACCACCGCCGGATTGGCGCTCACGGCTGGTGGCGTGACGCTGGTCTTCATGATGCCGTTCGCCGGCTTCGCCACCAACAAGATCTCGGCGCGCTACCTTGCCGCCTTCGGCTTCATGATGCTGGTGATCACCTTCCGCTACGCGGCTGACGTGACCAATCTGCAGATGAGCTTTGCCGAGGCCTCGTGGCTGCGCGTGGTACAGATGCTGCCGCTGCCGTTTTGCTTCATCTCCATCACCAATGCAGCCTACGTTGGTATGCCGCGGGAGCAGAGTAACCAGGTGGCCGGCCTCATCAATTTTGTGCGCAACATCGGCGGCTCCATCCTCATCGCCATCACCAACGCGCAGGTCACCAGCCGCGCCATGTGGCACGAGCAGCATCTGCAGCAGTCCATGACGCCGGGATCCATCGGCTTCGATCTGCACAGCCAGGCGCTCACTGGGTTTCTCGGTAATGCCTTTGGGGCGGGCAACAGTGGCCAGTTGGCGCTGGCGCAGATTTACCACCAACTCAACCAGCAGGCGCAGACGCAGGGATATCAGGACGTCTACATGGAGCTTTCCTGGGCGTCGGTTATTCTAATCGCGCTGGCGTTTATGCTGAGCAAGAATCGCCCCGGCGAAGCG
>JBAWFY010000299.1:0-1542 GCA_049592335.1 Occallatibacter sp. | reverse complement strand
CTGCACGACAACGTCGTGCTCGCTACCGCCGTGGCCAATGCCGACCCGCGCGAGGGCATCGATTTCTTCCCGCTCACGGTGGATTACCGCGAGTACACGTATGCCGGCGGCCGCATTCCCGGCGGCTTCATCAAGCGTGAAGGCCGTCCCAGCGAAAAAGAAATTCTCACCTCGCGCCAGATCGATCGTCCCATCCGTCCCTTATTCCCCGATGGATTCCGCAATGAGACTCAGGTGATCGCACTGGTCTTCTCCGCCGACAAGGAGAACGATCCGGATGTGGTTGCGATCAACGCTGCGGCAACAGCCGTAGCTCTTTCCGACATTCCTTTCGGCGCCACGGTGGCCGCGGTGCGCGTGGGCCGGGTGAACGGCGAGTTTGTGGTGAATCCTACCTATTCCGAGCGCGCGGGCACCACGGTGAACATCATGGTGGTGGGCCACAAAGACGGCATCGTGATGATCGAGTCGGGCGCCAAGGAAGAGACCGAAGAAGTAGTGCTCGCGGCCATCGAATTCGCGCATGAACAGATCAAGAAGATCGTTGCCGCGATCGATGAGCTGGTGGCCAAGGGCGGCAAGGCAAAGCGGACGTTCACAGCTCCCGAGTCCGACGAAGCATACTACGAGGCGTTGAAGGCCAAGGTCGGCGCCCGGTTGAAGGACGCGCTCGACACCAAGACGCACGGCAAAACCGAGAGCTATACCCTGATCAAGCAGATCAAGGATGAGCTTGCGGCTGAACTGCCTGCCGATGACCCTGCGGCAAAGAAGAAGCTGGCGCATTATTACGAACTGCTGCGCGAACGCATCTTCCGCGAGCAGGTGACGAAAGAGCGCATCCGCCCCGATCGTCGCGCCTTCGATGAGATTCGGCCCATTACGATCGAGACCGGGGTGCTGCCGCGCACGCACGGATCGGCGCTGTTCACACGCGGTGAGACCCAGGCATTGGTCACGGCGACGCTGGGCACTATGGATGATAGCCAGCGGCTGGAATCCTATGAAGGCGAGCAGAGGAAGAGCTTCATGCTCCACTACAACTTCCCGCCCTTCAGCGTGGGCGAAACCGGCCGCATGACCGGCGTTGGCCGCCGCGAAGTGGGCCACGGAGCATTGGCCGAGCGCGCGATCACCGCCGTGTTGCCGGGCGCCGACGAGTCACCGTACTCGATCCGTATCGTCTCCGACATTCTGGAATCCAACGGCTCATCGTCGATGGCTTCGGTCTGCGGAGCCAGCCTGGCGCTCTTCGATGCGGGCATTCAGCTCAAGGGCGCAGTAGCCGGCGTGGCCATGGGACTCGTCAAGGAGGGCGACGACTACGCCATTCTGACTGACATTGCCGGCGCGGAAGACCACTACGGCGACATGGACTTCAAAGTTGCCGGCACGCGCAAGGGAATCACCGCGCTGCAGATGGATATCAAGATCGGCGGCCTGACCCGCGAGATTCTCCAACAGGCGATGGAGCAGGCGCGACGTGGCCGCATCTTCCTTTTGGACAAGATGGATGCTGCACTCGACGGCCCGCGTGTGGAG
>JBAWFY010000298.1:0-1587 GCA_049592335.1 Occallatibacter sp. | reverse complement strand
GTGGACGAAGCCGGCGTCAGCTATCAGGTGCTCTCCCAGGACGAGTCCGAATTCAAAGTCCTCGGCGCCATCGTTCCCGGGCCCATCCTCGCCGAGTACGAAGCCGCCATCCGTGACGCCGGCTACGAGGCCGGCGCGGTTCTCTCCTCAAGCCTCGCCGCGCTGGAGGCTGCTGGATCGATGGAAGGCGTGCTCGCCGCCAATCTCGGCGCAACTTCCATCACCACCGCCGTCGCCAGCGGCAACAACCTGCTCCTCTACCGCACTCTCGACCTGCCGCCCGAGCCTTGGTCGCGCGCCGCCGAAATCGAACGCTCCATCGCCGTCGCCGCCGCATACTTTGAAGACAAACTCGGCGCGCCTCCGCAGAAACTGCATTACACGGGAATTCTCACGCCGGCGGAGTTTGCCGAATCCGTCCCCAACTCTGAGCTCACCATCGTCGAATGGGCCGAGCGTCCTAGCGAAGGAGCCGTCACCTCCCTGCCCCAAACCAATTTTGCCGGCGTCCACGGCGCATTGGCCGGAGCCAACTGAACGATGAAAGTCACACTCAATCTCGCCACTCGCCCCTTCAACGACATCGGCCCAGCGCTCAAGCGTCTGCGCATCGGCATCGGTGTCCTCGCCGGGCTCTGCCTCCTCTTTGCTCTCGGCCTGCATCTGTTTGATAGCCAAGCCGCCGAAGCCCGGGCCCGTGAACACTCGCTTGACGGCCAGATCGCTGGCATTGAGGCCCAGCGCCAGGCCGCACAGGCCTACATGCAGCAGCCGGACAACGCCCAGCTTCTCCAGCAGGCCGAATTCCTCAATGACCGCTTCGCCGAAAAAGCCTTCTCCTGGACCCTCGCCATGGAAGCCATGGAAACCGTCCTCCCCGCCGGCGTCGAGGTCACTTCCATCGAACCCAAGCGTTCCAAAGAGGGCCCGATCAACGTCGAAATTCGCGTCCTCGGCCCCCACGATCAATCCGTCAACCTTGTGCGCAATCTCGAAAAATCCCGCCGCTTCATCGCTCCCCGCATCGACAATGAAGCCGCTCAGAGCAGCAACAACCCGAACGCGCGCATGCAGCCGCCCGTCAGCGCCTCCAACGAATTCGAGTTTGAATTGTTCGCCGGCTACAATCCGCCTTCGCCCGAAGAGCTCGCCGCCCAGAACACGAAAGCCAAAGAGAAATCGTCCGCCAGCCACGAATCGCACAATCCGGCAGCGCCGCATTCCCGCACTCGTGGCCGCCAGCCCTACGCCGGCGCCACGCAGTCGCCTCCCAAGCCCAACCCCGGCCGCCCGCTCAACGGAGGTGCGCGATGACACTGTTCTCTCCGCGCACGCGCGAACGCCTCGCCTCCCCGCTCACCTGGCACATCGCCGGTTTTGCCGTCCTCCTTGTCGTGGCCGTTGCCATGGCCATCCGTCTCGGCTTTGACTGGTCTGCCATGGACACCAGCTCTCAACAAGTCCTCGCCAACAAGCAGGTCGAACTCCGGGCTCTCCAGGTTCAAACCCGTCCCCTGCAGGGGCTCGATCAGCGCGTCGAGAAAACTCGCACGCAGATCCAGGACTTCTACCAGAAACGCATTCCCC
>JBAWFY010000297.1:0-3398 GCA_049592335.1 Occallatibacter sp. | reverse complement strand
GCCCTGCAGCAGGAGATCCAGAATCTGCAGCAGGAAAATGCGCAGATGCGCGAGCAGATTCAGCGGCTCCAGTCGGACCCGGAAGCGATTGAGCGCGAAGCACGCGAAAAACTCCACTACGCCAAGCCCGGCGAGGTGATCTACGCGCTGCCCGCGCAGCCGCAGCAACAATCGGGGAAGTGAGCTTTTGCGCCTCCTTGATCCCCTCTTTCCTTAGCATTGTGTCTTCTTGTTCACGGCTTCTTTCAAAACTCCGTGTGAAAACGAACGGCTGAAACAGCCACTGGGCCACGGGCCTGGTTGTAGCCGGGATCGTCGATGTGCTGGAAGTCGTACGAGGCGAAGAAGCCGCGCCAGAGATGGGCAGTGTAGAAGGTCTCGAAGATCTTCTCAGGTCTGTATGTGAGCGCGCCGTCGCCGAGCAGGAACCCCAGCCCGCCTAACGCGAGATACTGCTGATGTGCGGCCACAATGCCGTTGGCGACGAACGCCGCGGCAGCGCGATCGCTCGGGCGGCGCCATGCGCGGCCCATGCTGAACGCGCCAAGCTCTACGGTCCGGTCGTCTTCGGTGTAGGCGAACGACTCATTGTGCCCGTCGCTCCAGCCCACGCGGCCGAAGACGCTCACTTCGCGCGTAACGGCCTGCTCAAAATTCAAACCGAAGCCGTATTTGTGCCGTCCCTGCTCCTGCGTTGCCGTGATTTCCGGCGTGGGAGTTTTACCCGCAAGAAACAACGCGTTCGATTCGCTGTAATTGCCCATGTTGGCATGGTTGAGGTAGCCCAGGACGCGTACCACTCCCGCGCGATGCGCAATGCGTTCGCCCCGGGCCTCGAATTCGACATTTTCGGCTCGTGCCCGGGCCAAATCGGCATCCAGGAATTGCCCGTTTGCAATCTTGGGCATCAGCGCTTCGGCAAAGCGGAGCGTCCACCAGTGGTCGTCGTACTCAATGATCGCGCCATCGGTGTAGCCGCGCGTATTGGCGGCGTAATCCCATGCGCCGTTGTTGTCTACCGTCCAGTTGAGGAACTGCAGGTGGCTGTCGGAGCCGAAATTGTTCACGTCTAAGAAATCCGCAAGATCGAATTTGCCGAAACGGAATTCGATGCGGCGCGCGGGCAGCGAGGTAGCCAGGTGCAGCTCGTCGCGGTCGGCATCCACATGATCGCCGCTGAGGGGAACGATCTGGCGGATCATGAAGCGCGCCAGATAAGGCGACTTCGAAAGCGGCATGCCTTCGACCAGACGTACCGAATCGAGGTTCACATATCCGGCGAGCCCGTTGGCGTTGCCGATGCCGTTGCCGGTAGCGTCTTCAACATCGGCGAATACTTCTGTGTGGCGCGCAAGCTGGTAGCCGGTGTAGAGCGTGAGCACGTGCGTTGTTGACCACTGCGCCCAGTTGGTCAGGCTGTTGGGTCCGCTGTATTGCGCATGAAACGCCGAATGGCCCTGTAAAATCACATTGGCCTGGCCCGAAACCCAGTAGCGGCCTGATTCCGTGTGTGGAAAAAGCGTCTGGGGATCGCCGGAATTGGTGCCGCCCGAACCGGGATCGGCAGATTGTGTTCCGGAACTGCCGGAGCCGGAGCCGACGGTATTCGACGCGCCGCTTCCACCCGTCTGAGCGCAAGCCGTCGCCGTCGTGAGCGGAAAGGTACCGGCCAGCAAGGCGAGCACGAGGAAGAGCGGATTGGTCCGGCGGAGCAGCATAGAATGAGGAGGGACTATACCCCTACAGGGTAAATACCATACCCCCGGTTGGTATTGTCAAGGCGAGAGGTTTTGCATGTCGCATCAGGAACGGGAGAAGGTGAAACTGTCGCAGCGCGTGAAGAAACTGCGCGGCCAGTTGGACGCCGTGGAGCGCTCGCTTTCCGGCGAACAGGATTGCGGAGACCAGTTGATGCTGCTGGCTGCTGTGCGCGGCGGCGTCAACAGCCTTATGGCCGAGGTGCTTGAGACGCACATTCGCTTTCATCTCGTCGACGGCGCCAAGGAGCAGATTGCCCCCGAATTGGCCGAGGACCTGATCGATCTGGTGCGAGCTTATCTGAAGTGAAGCGAGCCGCGTCATAGAACTGCGATGCCTGCGGACAACACTGCAAGCGCAGCACCGGGACCGGCCCCGCTTTCTATCCTATCGAGCCGATCCCAGCCTAATTGTGAACGCTGGTTGAATGCTTGCGGACCGTAAAAGATCAATCGGCGCTATTTGTGCGGATATTCTTTCGTCTTCCCGGTTCGCGTGTTGGTCACGGAAAAACTTCCGTTCGGCATTGCAACTACTTTCAACGCGTGCCCGTCTCCATCGCCTTTGGGATTGGCAATCAGCCATTCGGGACTGTTGTGCGCGGCATCGGAGTCTTCGGCCGTGTGGAGCTGCCACAGGTCGATGAGCCCCGGGCTGTCATGCACGATCTGCCACGCAGCCGGCTTCCCGGCCTTGTGCGCGCCGTTGTCCATGATGGCTACGCGCGGATGAATGGCGTTCACGATGGCGCGCGAGTTCGACCAGTCCATGCCGTGATGCGTGACCAGATAGAGGTCAACGGTTCCGATGGGATTGTTGGGGCACACGAGCGCGACCTCTTTCTTGCCCGTGAGGTCGCCGAGATCGAGGAATTTGAATTGGCTGTAGGTGACGAGAATGCCGTTTGAGTACGCATTCTCCGTGAGATCGACCGGCCACTCGTGCTCGCTTGCGCACCAGGGGTTCGGCACGGGCTTGATGCCGGGAACTGCGGCAATGTGCTGGCCGTCGGCGGTGAGGACGACGACGCTCAAACCGGCAATGGAAATCGTGTCGCCGGGATGCAGGATGCGCCGCTTGTGGCCCGCAATGGCCTTCAGATAAGCCGCGTAGTTGTTGCGCGTATCGTCTGCATCTTCGCGGTTCTCGCCGTGATCCAGAAACTCGCCGACTTCAATCTTCGCAACCAGATTGGGCACGCCGCCCACGTGATCGTCGTGATAGTGCGTGATCAGCACATGATCGATGCGATTGATGCCGGCGTCGTGCATGGCGGAGAGAATGCGCTCGGCATCACGGCCGTTGTTATCGGCCCAACCGGTATCGACCAGCAGCGACTCACCCGAAGGCGCGACGAGCAGAGTAGACTGGCCGCCTTCGACATCGATCGCGTAGATCAGCAGATGCTTCGCGGAAGGCGCGGTTTGCGCGCGCGCCCTTTGCGGCGCCCATATGAATCCGAGCGTGCAAAGCGCAAGCAAAACGATGGCGGCGTGTGCCTGTGTGGCCGGCCGGCGTAGGAATGAGGAGCGAGAGAGGTCGTAAACGGCGTTTTTCATGGCTCCAAAAGTCTAATTCCTGGCGCACGGATGGCGATACAAAAATGTGAAAGCCCTGCGAGCGCGCGCCGCAATCAATGT
>JBAWFY010000296.1:0-9992 GCA_049592335.1 Occallatibacter sp. | reverse complement strand
AGCGGCACCGGCAATGCGACTTCGCAATATGCAGGCATGGAAGGCAAGATTCAGTGTAGGGGATGGGGCTTTCTTCGCACGGCGCTCCGCGGTTTTGACCGTCCGTTCACCTGTTTCCTACTCCCGGTTGGCTGTCATTCAGTACAATGCAACACAAATGAGCCCCAAAAACGCCATTGCCGACGCTCCTCCTTTGAAAGCCGCTCACAGTGCTCCGCGCCCTGCCCTTGCCCCGATTACGCTCTCCATCGACATCGGCGGCTCGGGCCTCAAGGCCATGCTGCTCGATGCGGGCGGCAAGCCGATCAGCGCGCGGGAGCGCATCGTCACGCCAGCCGTGCCCACCCCCACCGCGGTCCTGAAGGCTCTCGACAAGCTGCGCATGCGCCTGCACGGTTTCGATCGCGTCTCGGTGGGTTTCCCCGGCGTCATCAAACGCGGAATCACCTATACCGCCGCTAACCTGCATCCCAAGTGGACCGCTTTTCCTCTGGGCCGTGAACTCGAGAAACGCTGGAAGAAGCCCGTCCGCGTGGCCAACGACGCCGCGGTGCAAGGTTACGGCGCCATCAAGGGCCACGGCGTCGAACTCCTGCTTACGTTTGGCACCGGCATGGGCTCCGCGCTATTCACCGACGGCAAGCTTTGTCCAGGACTCGAACTCGGCCACCATCCCTGGCGCGAAAAAACCTACGAAGACTATCTGGGCCGCCGTGGCTTGGATAAATACGGCAAAAAGAGCTGGAACAAGCGCCTCCAGGAGGCCATTGAGCAGACCGCGGCTACCTACAACTGGGACCATCTCTACCTGGGCGGCGGCAACACGAAAAAGATCGCGTTCAAGCTGCCGAAGAACGTCTCGATCGTCGCTAACGCAGAGGGCATTTTGGGCGGCGTGGCTCTTTGGCGGGACGGCAGATAATGCAGCGACAGGGACCAGGCCCAACTTTTGCCAAAACAAAAATTCTGCGTCGATTCACTTGACGAGCGCGAATTCGCCAAACTATAAGCTACTCAAGCCACTCCGGCGTGAAGACCGGAAGAACCATTCCCCGATCCTTCCCTGCCTGTGTTTTCTTTAAACAAGAGAAAGGAGATCTTTTCTAAATGGCAACAGCAGCCGTACCTCAAGCGACCAGCGGCACAGATAAGCTTCCCTCTGGAAGTTGGAGCTTTGGACCCGTCAACATTCAATGGAGCCAGCTGCCCAACAATCAAGTGGATGTCGAAGTCTCCATCCTGGGATTCGATATCGATAATCTGACGGGGACTTTGTCGTCAAACAACTCATCACTGTCCGAGACATTGGACATCCTGGGCCTCGTGAAGGGTGACTTGGAGCTTACATCCAAATTCGGCCAAGGTCCAAGTGTAGACGGCTTGTGGGTCACAGGCCAGATTAATGCCGGTAGTTGGCAGTCCGGTCAACTTAATCACCGCATCATTCCCTGGTAGGAAAGCTCAATCGAAACCATAAAAGGTGCGGCCCACGGGTCGCACCTTTTATGGTTTCGCGGCATCCGTCGCGCGAGACTGACCGGCCCAAATCGGTCACAGCAAAATCGATCGACGGTTCGGTTTTCGCTGCATAAAGATGTCTTCCCGAGCCCTCGTTCCTAATCCGTGTTCCCTGCTTTTTTCAGCCCCAGTTCCTTCATCGCAATCTGCAAATCCGCCCAGGCTTCTTTCTTCTGTCGCGGGTCGCGAAGCAGAAACGCAGGGTGATAGGTGACGATCAGACTCGTGCCGCGGAAGGCGTGCACGCGGCCGCGCAACCCTGCCAGCGGTTGGCGCGCGCCGAGCAGATAGGTCGCCGCCGTTGCGCCCAGCGCCACCAGGACCTGCGGACGCACCACGTCAATCTGCCGAAAAAGAAACGGCGAACAGGTGTTGGCCTCATCGGGCTCCGGCGTGCGGTTGCCCGGCGGCCGGCATTTGACGATGTTGGCGATGTAGCACTCTTCGCGCTTGAGGCCCATGGCTGCAATCATATTGTTGAGCAGTTGCCCCGCCCGGCCCACGAAGGGCAACCCCTGCGCATCCTCGTCTGCACCCGGCCCTTCGCCGACGAACATCAGCCGTGCAGTGGGCGAGCCATCGCCAAACACCAGCTTGTTGCGGCCCTTGTGCAGCGCGCAGCGCGTACAGTCGCCAATCTCGTCGCGAATAATCTGGAGCGCAGCCGCGCGCTCTTCTGACGGAACGACTCCGCCGATCTCCGGCGGCGCTTGAAAAGTCTTGCGAGTCTTGATGGCCAATTCCTCTCCAAAAAAGTTGGGTGAGACGGATGATGTTAAGGGTTGGGGCTGAGCAATCGTCGTGGATTCTCGAGCCGTGGACGCCGCGACCGGCGCGGCGGCGACCGGCTCCAGCTCATCGCTCTCGACCATCGGCCCCGCATCTCTGCGATAGAAATCCGTCAGCCCCAGGTCGCGGTAGAAGCGAAGGCGTTCGGCCAGAGCTTCGCGGGTTGCGGGATCGATTGTGCGCGGCATGAGCTAGTAGGCCATTCTCACTCAATGACAATCTGGCGGCGGCTGGCGCCCGCGGGAATGCTCTCGCTGAGCACGCGGGCCTGCGCGGCCTGCGTATCCTGGTGCGCATCGACCTCGACCACCACCGCCCGGGGACGGCGCAGAATGAGAACCTCATCGAGAATGCAGTCCGCCAACTGCCGCTTGGGCATCTCGGGCAGCTCGACGGACGTGGCGCGCGTCAAAAATGTCGCCGCGTTGTTATCGGCATCGATACCCACGCTGTCGCCGTTCACGTCGTTGATCACGATGGCGTCGGCGCCCTTGGCAAGCAGCTTAGCGCGACCGTTTTCCACGCGATTCTCGGTCTCGGCGGCAAAACCCACGATGAGCTGGCCCGGCCGGCGGCGCCGCACCACCTCGGCCAGAATGTCTTCGGTGGCGACAAGTTCAAGCGTCATAGGCCCGGTGCGTTTGAGCTTTTGCGCGGAGACGGCGACGGGCCGATAATCGGCCACCGCCGCGGCCTTGATCACGAGCGTGGCCTCGTTCATGCGTTCGAGCACGGCGCTGCGCATCTCTTCGGCTGTCGTCACCTTCACCAGCTCGCAGTGCGGCGGCGCGTACAGCGCTGTGGGCCCACTGATCAAAATAACTTTGGCTCCGCGGCTGCGCGCGGCCTCGGCGATCGCGTAGCCCATCTTGCCACTGGAGCGATTGCCGATGTAGCGCACCGGGTCGAGAGCTTCGCGCGTGCCTCCCGCGGTCACCAGCACCACTTCGCCAGCGAGATCGTTGCGGCAGCCAATCGTTCTCAGCAACGCGTCGGCAATTGTTTCCGGCTCGGCCATGCGTCCTGCGCCCACCATGCCGCACGCCAGCTCGCCGGTTCCCGGTTCCACAATGCCCACGCCGCGCTGGCGCAGAATTCCGAGGTTCGCCTGCGTGGCCGGATGATTCCACATGTTCACGTTCATGGCCGGCGCCACCAGCACCGGCGCCTCCGTGGCCAGATACATCGTGCTCAGAAAATCGTCGGCGATGCCCTGCGCAAATTTGGCTAGAATGTTGGCCGTGGCCGGAGCCACCACCAGCGCGTCGCACCACTGCGCCTCGCCGATATGGTCGATGCCGTTCTGGTCTCTGGCATTCTCGTCCGCCTCCCACTCGCTCCACAGGCTGGTGATGACTTTGTGGCCGGTAAGCGCGGCAAAGGTGAGCGGCTGCACAAACTTCTGCGCCGATTCCGTCATCACCACATGCACTTCCACTGCCTGCCGCTGCAGGGCGCGAACCAGCTCCGCCGCTTTGTACGCGGCGATGCCTCCGGAAACACCTACAGTCACACGCATGACTCGATTGTAGAACAGACATCGATGAACGAGGATCGGAGTCTAGGGCGTGATGAGGAGCGTCGGACAGTGAGTTGTTATGTATCCGGCCGTCAATGCTAAAGCAGCCGTAACTGCAAGCAATCGTGGGCCATGACGGCCAATTGTTACTCCTGCAGGATCACTTGGTCGCCTACCTTCAATCCGCTGACGATCTCGGTGACGGAGCCATTCGACAGCCCAACCGTCACGGGAACCTTCCTGAAGCCCTCTTTTTGATGCTTATCCGGAACCTGCACCGACGCATTCTTCAGGTTGTCGTAGATCACGGCATTTTCCGGCACCGTCAATACGTTTTTATGTTCGTCGAGCAGGATCTCCGCATTCGCCGTCATGTTGGCCTTCAGCTCGCCGCCGGGATTATTAATGGAGACGCGCACCTCGAACGTCGTCACATTGTCTAGTTCCACGCCCATCGGAGCAATCTTCGTGACTTTTCCGTAAAACATCCGGTCGCGGAAGCTCTCCACTTTAATGCGCGCCGGCTGTCCCATGTAGACGTGAGCGATATCCGCCTCGTCCACCTTGCCCTGCACGTAGACCTCCGACGTATCGCCCTCGGTCATCACCAGCGTGGCTGTGGAACCCAGAACCAGAATCGAGCTGACTGCGTCGCCCATCTCCACGTCGCGGGAAAGAATTACGCCGTCCATCGGCGCCACGATGGTCGTATAGGAGAGTTGCTCCTCGAGCTGCTTCAGGCTGGCCTGGCTTTGTAGCACCTGCGCGCGCGCCTGTTTCAGCTTGGCAGTATCCACGCCGACCTGCGCCCGGGCAGAGTCGCGCCTGGTCAGCGCCGCCAGATAGTCGCGGTTGGCGTCGTCAAGGGCCTGATGGCTCACGATGCCGTCCTTGTGCATCTCCACGTTGCGGTCGAGCGTGGCTTTGTACATGGCCAGATCGGGAGCCGCGGCGTTCACCTTGTCCTGCTCGATGTTGGCCTCGTATGTAGTCACGTTGGCCTCGGCGCTGGCCATTTGCGCGCGTTGCGCTTCCACCTGCGCCTCGATCTCCTGCTGATCCAGCTGCGCCAGATCCTGGCCTTTGTGCACGCGGTCATTAATGTCCACAAACAGCTTCTCCACAATGCCCGATGCCTTGCTCTTCACCTCGACTTTGGTGATGGGCTGGATCTTGCCCGTGGCCACCACGGAGCGCGCCACGTCGCCGCGCGTCACTTTGGCCAGCCGGTTCGGGTCGATGGGATCTCCCTTGGCCAAATGCAGGAGAGCCGCGCCCAGTCCGAGCACCACCACGGCAACGATCGAGCCTATAACGATCCAAAAGCGCTTATTTTTACGCGACCCTGCCACAAACCCCTCCCGAAACGATGATGTGAGCCCAGTTATTTCCGGTCACTGCCAGGTATACCGGTCACAGTATTGATCGAGGATGAAGAGGCGATCGAAGATTCAGACGATTGCGGATTGCTGTTGTCACCCTCTTGTGGGTACTACGGAAGCAGGCACTGTTCGGTTCCCCGATGGCTCCACAAAACTTGGAAACCACCCCGCCGGTTGCAGCTTTCATCCATCCCGTGATCGAGCGCACATCAGCGCATCCGGCCAAATTCCCTCAATGGAACCAATATACCTGCCCCATCGTATCCTTGAGGTAAAGGAGCATGCCAAGGCGATTCTTCGCCGTCCAACCGTCATGCGCGGCTTTTTTGACACTCTCGCCCAGGTCTTCCGCGCCATCATGGCCAACAAGCTGCGCAGCTTCCTGACCATGTTCGGCATCGCCTGGGGCGTCTTCTCCCTGCTTGTGCTCGTCGGATTGGGCGAAGGCTTTCGCGAAGGCCAGCACAAGCAACTGGCGCAGTTCGGCACCGATGTGGTCATGGTCCTCAACGGCACCATTCCGGCGCTCGCCAACCAGCACACCGGCATGCGCCCCTATGAGCTGACCATGCGCGACGAGGCAGACATCCGCAGCCTGCCCGAAGTCCGCGGCGTGACCGCGGAACTGGCCCGCTCCGACCCATACGAAGTGAGCCAGTGGGGCAGCACTTCTGCTCATCTCTCCGGATGCCAGCCCAACTACACCATCGTTCGCTGGCTGCCCATCGCCTTCGGCCGTTTCCTCGACGATCAGGACATCCGCGAGTCGCGCCGAGTCGCCTTTATCGCCTCAAAATCCGCTGCGCTGCTCTTTCCCGGACGTCCCGCGCTGGGCGAGACCATCATCGTCAACGACATCGCGTTCACCGTGATTGGCATCGGCAAACCCATCGGCCGCGGCAACAACACCTGGGACGACGAAAAGATTTTCATTCCCATCACCACCATGTTCGAGTTGTTCCCCTTGAAGGGCGACAACATCCCGCAGGATGCGGTGACATCGATCCAGTACAACCCCTCGACCAAAAACGACAACACCGCCGCCGACATCGCCGTGCACGGCGTCATTGGCCGCAACCACGGCTTCGACCCCTCGCTCAAGGACGCCTTCAATGAGTTCGACACCATCACCGAAGCTCATCTGGTCGGCGTCATCTGGACCGCGATGGATATTTTCCTGGGCAGCGTCGGCGTGGTAACGCTCGGCCTCGGCGCCATCGGCATCATCAACATCATGCTGGTCTCAGTCAGCGAACGCACGCGCGACATCGGCGTGATGAAGGCTGTCGGCGCCACGCGGCGCGCCATTCTCGCGCAGTTTTTCTGGGAGGGCCTGCTGCTCACCGGCTTGAGCGGCGTCATTGGCGTGCTGGTTTCCGAGGCCTTCATGTCCGTATTGCAGGCCCTGCTCACAGACAAGGTTCCCGGCTTCGACCCGCCGCGCATCGTGCCCTGGACGGCGGCTCTCGCTATCGGATCGCTGACTCTCTGCGGCGTCGCAGCCGGGCTGTACCCGGCCGGCAAGGCCGCGCAACTCGACCCCATTGAAGCTCTGCGCAAGGAATGAAAGGCAGCTGATAGCTAAAAGCTGAAAGCTCGGAGAAGACAATGCTCAAAGACATTCTCGCCCAAGCCTGGGAAGCCATGCTCTACAACCGCCGCCGCACGGCCATCACCATGGTTGGCATGGCGTGGGGCATTGCCACCGTGGTGTTGCTGCTCGCCTACGGCGCCGGCTTCTCGCACGCGCTCGAGACCATCTTCGCCGAGTGGGGCACCAACACCATCGGCTTCTTCCCCGGCAAGACTACGCAGCAGGCCGGCGGCGATAAAGCCGGCGTTCAGGTCCGCCTTACGCTCGACGATGTAGACCGCGTCAGTGCGGTGCTGCCCGAGATCACCCACATCACGCCCGCCGAGTATCAGACTGCCACGGTGCAAAACGACCTGCACACTTACACCTGGAACGTCATCGGCTCCACTCCCGCATACGCTGACATCATCCGCCTTACTCCAGACCAGGGCCGCTTCTTCAATGGCGCCGAGGATCAGCAGCGCGCCCACGTCTGCGTGCTCGGTTCCGACGCCAAGATCAAGCTCTTCTCTGCGGGCTGGGCGCCGGGCGAAACCATTCGCATTAATGGCGTCATCTTCACCGTGGTCGGCGCGCTCGAGCCCAAAATGCAGGAAGGCAACGACGACACCAATCTCACCGTTTACATCCCCTTCAACACCATGAGCGATCTCAAAGACACCACCTACCTCGACGGTGTCTGGATCAGCTATATCGGCGATTACAAGCTGATGGAAAAGACCATTCGCGATACTTTGGCCGCCGCGCACCACTTCCGGCCCGGCGATCACGATGCCGTACATGTCTTCAATCTCCGCACCCAGCTCCACCAGTTCGAAATCCTTTCGATCGCTCTCCAGTCTCTGCTTGCGCTCTTGGGCGCATTCACGCTGGGCATCGCCGGCGTCGGCCTCATGAACATCATGCTGGTGAGCGTGCAGCAGCGCACCCGCGAAATCGGTGTTGAAAAAGCCCTGGGCGCGCAGCGACGTCACATCCTCCTGCAGTTCCTGGCCGAAGCCTTCGCCATTACGGCAGTGGGCGGCGCGGCCGGCATTGTTCTCTCCTTTCTCATCTCCCTCATGGTCGGCCGCATCACCTTTTACAGCGCTCTGGCCAAGCACGCTGAAGCTGCCGACATCCGCCTCATCATCTCCCCTTCGTCTCTGATTGTCGCTACCGGGATCCTGATCGTCACCGGACTGGTAAGCGGCATGATTCCCGCCATCCGCGCCGCCAATCTCGACCCCATCGAGGCTCTGCGCTACGAGTAAAGCGGGCAAAGAAGGACGGCGCGAGCGGGCGCGCCTGGGCTGAATTCAGGCCAGGAATCTTCGCGGTGTGAAGCCCGAACCTATTCGCTGCCCTTGATTTCGAAGGAACCGTGAGTTGCGAGTCGTCGCCGCTGATGGTGGTGGCAACAATGGTGAGCTTGTAGCGGCCTAGCGGCGCGACCACGGCCCTTATCCGCGAAAAGACTTGTAGAGATGCTCCCGGAACGGCTCGCTCAGACAGATCTCGATCGCAAGGGCCACGCTCATCGAGCGCAGGTCCAAAATGAATGCGAAGACTCGCGGCCTAAATCAGTTGCTGTATATCTGCACGTAAGCCACCTGCATCTGGGAGGGAAATGGCGTCGTGTTGTTGGGCGATCCGGGCCAGGAACCGCCGACGGCTAGGTTGAGAATGATGAAGTTGGCCTGGCCCCCGTCAAAGGGCCACGTTGCCCCGCCAAGTCCGTTGAGGCTGGCCGGCGTATACGTGGCGTAGGGTTGCGAGGGGTTGTCGATGTAGTAGGCCACGCTGCCCTTGCTCCAGATCATGCCGTAGGTGTGCCACGTAGCCGCAGTCTCGCCGGCGGAAAAGTCATAGGTGGTACCCAGATTGCTGCCGGTAAATCCAGGCCCGTGAATCGAGCCGTCATTCCAGTCGGGGTTCCCGGCGGCGTTCACGCGTTCCATCACATCCATTTCGCCGCAGGCCGGCCAGCCAACGGTCTCGATGTTATTGCCCATCAGCCATGCGGCCGGCCAAAAACCCTGTGCCTCCGGCACTTCGGCTTTGAATTCGATGCGGCCGTATTGAAAGCTGAACAGGCCCTCCGTCTTGAGGCGCGCCGAAGTGTATACACCAGCCGATGGCTGCTCCGCCACGATATGCAGCACGCTGTCGGTGCCCACATAGACGTTGGGGTTGGCCGTAGTGCATGGCGAAACCGAGGAGTTCCATCCGCAGTAGTCTTCGAGCTCATCGTTGCCCCATCCGCCCGCGCCGGTGTCGTAGGTCCACACTGCGGGGTTGGGCTGGGCATTGGCGCCGGTCGAGTTCGAGAAATCGTCTTCCCACACCAGCGTGCCCGAAGGGATGTTGGGCGTGAAGGCTTGCGAAGTTTCGCTGCTGGCGCGATAGCCCGACGCCGTCGCCATCGCGTTCACCGTCAGGTTTGAGGTCACCAGAAACGGCGCTTCATAGACCTGCGAATCAATCGTCGGCGGGGTGCCATCACTGGTGTAGTAGATCGTCGCTCCCGAAGTGGTGGACGCAAGCGTAACCACCACCGCGCCATTCAGCGCCGCGTTCGTGGTGATGGTGGGCGCAGCGGCAGGAACCGTTTCGCCGCCACCGCCGCCGCTCGATACCGATCCGCCGCCGGCACTGCATCCGGCCAGCAGAAGAATGCCTGCCGCCGTCGCGCACAGGAACTGAAGTCTCTGGATTTTCATTTTCGCGCCTGTGTTGCTCATCATATGCCGATTTCCATTTGGTGAGAAAGTTTGCTGCTGCCAGCGGCTCCGGGCAAGTGCCAAAATGCACACGATGGAGGGAACCGCGGCTGGAATCTGCCACAATTTACATGGTAAATCGCCAAAGATCAGTCAGGAATTTGCCGTAAATCGCCGCGCGAACTGCTTCATTTTCTGTTCTAGGAGGTCGCCGGGCAAGACGTACCCCTCACGCTGCCCGGGCTCCCCGGCAATGCATGGTTCACAAGGCCGGCCGGGAATAGCAACCCTCTTCCTGCGTCGTATCAAGGCCGCGCATTCGCGGTCACGGTCGGCGCTTTGCCTTTCAGATCCGCTGGAGTCGAAAAACTCCAGGAAATCGATCGGCTTTGCGAGTTTGCGTCTGGCGATTGTGCGCTTCCCGTGGCGATCTTTGTCTTGCCCGCAACGATCTCGAATTTGCTTTCGCCCGCTGGCGCGAGCGGAGG
>JBAWFY010000295.1:0-1927 GCA_049592335.1 Occallatibacter sp. | reverse complement strand
TCTTTGCGCTTAGGGTGGGATCGCACCGCTCCGATGCTATAGCTTGCGCAGCCGCGCGCAAGCCTCGTCCAGTTCCGCATCCTTCTTGGCAAAGCAGAACCGCACCAGGTTCTCGCCGCGCCCGGGCCGAAAGAACGCCGACCCCGCAACCGCCGCCACGCCCGTGGCCCGCAGCAGATGCCGCGCCTTTTCCGCGGCCGTTTTCCCAGGCAGACGGTCGATCCGCGCCATGATGTAATACGCGCCCGCGGGAATCGTCGGCTCCATGCCCGCGTCGCGCAGCGCCGCCGCCAGTTTTTCCCGCTTCTGCCGATGATCGGCGGCCAACTGCGCGTAAAACTCCGCCGGCAATTGTTCGAGCCCCGCCGCCACGCCTGCCTGCAGGGGCGCGGGCGCGCAAACATATGTCAGGTCGTGGAAGTGCGCCATCGCCGGCATCCATCGCGCATCGGCGGTCGCGTAACCAACCCGCCAGCCCGTAATCGAATAGGTCTTGCTGAAGCCGGAGATCGCAATCGTGCGTTCGCGCATCTCCGGCAGCGTGGCCGGCGCAATGTGCCGTGCCCCATCGTAGACGAAATACTCGTAAATCTCGTCGGTGATCAGAAACAGATCGCGCTCGCGGCACAACTCCGCGACTTTTTCGAGTTCAAGCCGCGAAAAGATCTTGCCACTGGGATTGGCCGGCGTATTCACAAGCACCGCGCGCGTCGCGGGCGTAACCGCGGCGCGCATGGCGTCCGCATCGAGCGCGAAATCCGGTTCCGCAAGCGCCACCAGCACCGGCTTCACGCGCAGGCTCTTGAGCGTATGCACGTGATAGCCGTAAAACGGCTCGAAGACCAGCACCTCGTTACCGGGATTGAGCAGCGCCATGGCCGCTGCATGTAATCCGGCCGTTGCGCCCGAGGCCACCAGCACCTCGCGCTCGGCGTCGTAGATCAATCCATAGTCGCGCTGCTGCTTGGCCGCGATCGCTTCGCGCAGCCGCGTAGTGCCGTCGCAGCGCGTGTAGATGTTCTGCCCGTCGCGCATGGCCTGGGCTGCAGCGGCTTCCACAACGGTGGGCACCGGCGTGTCGCACACGCCCTGCGCCAGGTTGATGCCGCCCATGCGATCGCACTCCGTCGTCATGGCGCGAATTTCGGACTGAAACGTTTCGGGCGCGAGCTGGCTCAGACCAAGCCGCGACTCAGTTTTCGTTGTGTGCATACTGGCTCGTAGCAAGGGGAAGTTCCTTTGTCTCCATCTTATCTATTTTGCCCGGCTGGAATGGTGCTCCCGCGTGCAGCCGCCAGCGACCAAACTGGCGGTCCAAGCGATTGCCTGCGGTTCCCTGTGATAGCTTCTATAGTGCCTCGCAGTTGATCTTCAGTCATTCGCCAGAGATGGAAACCATTTGTGCCACTCGATCCCAACACTGCGTCGCCGTCCGCTCCAATCGCATCCACTGGCCAAAGCCGAGTAGAACGGCTGGCGGCGGTTGAAGTCTGCCGCGTGATTGCCGTCTTCGCCGTGGTCTGTATTCACTGCGAGCCTTTTGCTCCCAGTCGCACCGGTTCCGATTCCCCGATCTTCTCCCTCCTTTACACTGCGATCTCAGAAACGTCGCGGTTCGCGGTACCTTTCTTCTTCTGCACCTCCGGCTACTTCTGGGGAAAAAAGATCCGCGCCGGAGCTGTGCTTTGGCCGACGACGCGAAAAATGCTCACACGGCTGGTGGCTATCTATTTGTTCTGGTGTGCCGTGTATCTCCTGCCTTTGGACTTTGCGGGGATGTGGCAATTTGGATCATTGGCGGTTCTGAAAAACTCATACCTTCTGCTCCTGGGACTCGGGAATCCTTTCAGATTGGCGCTGGAGGGTGACGCCGTTCACCTCTGGTTCCTGCCGGCGCTTTTCTATGCCCTGCTGATCACTTATTTCT
>JBAWFY010000294.1:0-2058 GCA_049592335.1 Occallatibacter sp. | reverse complement strand
CTCTCGATTTCGAAGTCACTCTTCATTCTGAGTCTTCCGACATATCCGAAAATTAGCTGGCGGCCACAGTGGACCTTGACAATTGATCCAAACTGTCCGATGGGGTAAATTTCGCCGCCATGCACCCTTGAGAGCTCGATGATATTGGGGTGGAGTTCCGCTACAATTCTCGGTCCATCGACCTCAATGATCTTCCCAATCGCGAGGTTTTCCACGGGCTGATTCGGATTTGGCACTATCGCTCGCCTCCCAACAACCGTGTTAGGTTTTCAAATTTCCACCATGGGAGCTCGGTTGCCGATAGCCCAGACTTGGAGCCGTGGTAGAAACCGCGCTTGGAGTGGACTCTGACTTGGTCCTTGATTTGGTCGTTTTTCAGCCATTCGGCGAGTTGGCCGGTTGGATGATCTTCGCCACTGAAGACAACGACGGTGAGCTGGCTGCCGGCCTCTCTTAGCGCCCTCTCAATTTCAAGATTGATATGGCTGTCTCCGAAGCTGTACCCGATGACAGTTAAGACCTTTTGATAGCCCTCGGGCGGCCTTAGCGACTCTCGGAATACCTGGGCCATTTGCGCGAAGGGGTCACGCTGGGTTTCTCGATACTTCGTAGACGCGGGCCAGATCATGAGCTGCTCTTGTCTCCCTGGCGGCAGCCCGATTGAGTCACGAATTCGGCGCGGGTTATCTTCGCCGTCGATGCAGCACCAGTCTACCGACCCGTGGAGCTTGAGAAGCCTGGACTCCGCTGTGCTTGTCTGGAATGCGCCCGTTTCCCACCAACCGACTGCACCCCCCGAAAAGCCGTCGGTGTAGGATATCCGTTCGATTGCGAGTGAGTCCTCGAACAAAGTGTCGTAGTTCAGCACGAAATAATCGACATAAAGTGGTCCCGCGCCCTTCCCAGTCTTCATCGTCCGGTGGACTGACCTGACGAATGCCCTATGTGTTTCCAGTACCTTTGGGGTGCCTCTCAAGATTTCGCCGATCTGGCCCTTAATGTCTTCGATCGCCAATCTCAGCTGGGCGGCTGCGTACGCTTCGGTGCCGATAACAATCGTACTGACGGTTGCCTTTTTCTCTTCTCGGCGCGACGCCACGGCAAGATGATCCACAATCTCGCTTAGGTAGTCTTCTATTGTCGGAAGGTTCGCGCCCGCGAAATCGCTTCGCACGCTTCTTAGAATATTTGCAGTTTCACCCCGGAGCGAGGACGAGGAGACCACCCGGTCCGTAAGCTCCGCCATGACCGGGAGTCCCGCTCCTCGGCTACATCCGGCTCCCACCAGAAATGCGCGGCTGCTCTGAGAAAGAAGTCTCTCTAGCTCGTTTACCGCATCTTGAAAGACGGGTACCTTCAGGACTGAAAGATCATCGGGCATAGTGCTCGTTTCAGTGCGCAAATCTGAATGCCGCAATAATACAACACGTTCGGCTCGTACATCATGGCCAAGTATGCCCAGCCAGTGCTCCGCCCTCGCCATTTACACTGGTAAGCGGAGAAACCTGTGTTTTTCGATAAGATTCTGACCAAAGTTTTTGGCACGGCGAATGAGCGGCTGCTCAAGCGGCTCAGGCCTATCGTGATTGAAATCAGCGCGATGGAGCCGGAGATCAAGAAGCTCTCAGATGAAGAGCTGAAGGCCAAGACGGCCGAGTTCAAGGCGCGGATTGCGGCACGGCTCGAAGGCATCACCGACGCGGACGAGAAAAAGGCGACGGAAAAAGAAGCTCTCGACGAGATTCTGCCCGAGGCGTTTGCGGTGGTGCGCGAGGCGGGCTGGCGCGCGGTGCAGATGCGCCACTTCGACGTACAGCTGATCGGCGGAATGGTGCTGCACCAGGGCAAGATCGCCGAAATGAAGACCGGTGAAGGCAAGACGCTGGTGGCGACCCTGCCATGCTACCTGAACGCGCTGGCAGGCCATGGCGTGCACGTGGTGACGGTCAATGACTACCTGGCCAAACGCGACGCTGAGTGGATGGGCAAGATCTACGAGTTCCTGGGCCTGACTGTCGGCGTGATTGTGCACGACCTGGATGATTCGCAGCGCCGCGC
>JBAWFY010000293.1:0-2607 GCA_049592335.1 Occallatibacter sp. | reverse complement strand
CTCCACGCCAGAACAGGTACACTGTTCCCGCTGCGTCAACGGGACAACAACAAAAACCTTCCTGATAAGGAAAAAGTGTCAGACATGTGCCCGGTCTAATATGTCAGACTTCTCCCCGGCCGTTCAGAGATCGGCAAATGAGCTACATGGAGTGCCGCCACATCAAATCGAACGGTTGCAAGTGCCACGCTGCGGCCCTCCGTGGCATGCCCTACTGTTACTTCCATGCGCGCCTGCACCGCGCCCTCCACAACCAGAAGGCCAATTCCGAAACTTTGCCCCCAGCCGTACCCGGCGTCGAGCTCGATCTGCCCGCCGTTGAAGACCGCACCGCCATCCAACTCGCCCTCACTCAGGTTCTCCAGGGCATGGGCTCACGCCGCATCGATCCGCGCTTCGGCACACAACTCTTATACGGCCTCCAGATCGCCGCCCAACTCATCGATCCTCCCCGCTCCATCGCGTATTCCGAGTACGTGCAGGACCTCACCACCAGTGACGACGGCGACGAGCTCGGCCCTCTGGAATTCACTTGTAAAAGCGACGAGAAATGCGACACCTGCCCCTACGTGGACCGATGCACGAACGAGGTAGAAACCGGCGACGAGGATGATGCGGACAATAGCGACGATGAATCCGAGGACGATGACGACGAGGAAGATGAATCCGAATAACCGCGCGGCGCGGAGGGAGCAGGGGCCTTGAGGCCCCTGAATTTCAGATCGAAGATGACTTGGCCTTTAGGCCCGGAGACAATTCGAATTGTGTCTCGATCCTTACGGCGCGCTCTTGCAGACGCACTCTCGATATGCATCGGCCGTCTCATTCTTCAATGAGCACACATACGGCGACCAGATCAGCGACATCATGCGCATATCGACGCCGGTCGTGTAATACCGCAAATAATCCTGGCTCGCCGCCGATTGCGCCGACGGGTCAGCCTTGAACCCCGCAATCAGATTCCCCACCGTTGTCGCAGTAAACGCCGGCAGCTGATAGGTCCGGTCAAAATCGTATTCTTCGCTCCACTTCGTATCGACGCCCGTTTGATTCGAAGCCGCAATCACGCGATAATCGGTGAGAATCGCAGTCGCCGGATCGACCGTCCCCAAAGTAAAGGATGGATTGTTCCCGTCAACCGGTGAAATGGACGCAATCATCTTGACCGCGACTGGATCCTGCACCGCATCGGTCTTCGCCGGCGTCAGCAATCGCACCTCGTCCATGTGCGTGTGCGCGAAGATCGCCAACTGCACCACGTCGCCATAGCCGGCCAACAGTTCCGGCAGCGCCTCCGACGAGAGAAACATCTTCGGCTTGCCGCCGGCGCAAAGCTCCATCCACTTTCGCGCCGTCGAGTACGAATCCACTCCCGGCGGAATGTGCGCCATGACCCAGACTTTTTCTTTTTTCTCCCGCGCCGCGTCCAACTGCTGCTTCAGCCAGGCAATCTGCGCGGCTGCAGGCGCGTCATCTGCTTTGCCCCCGCAACTGCGATACTTGTCTGACATGAACTGATCGTCCAGCACGAGCAGGCGCGTGTTCTCGAGTGACGGCAAAGGCACGCTGTAATCGCCATAGGCCGCAAAGGTTTCAAGCGCCTTTGCCTGCTCGTCTCCACGAAGATCGGCAGCAAACACCGCTCCGCTGTCTTTGAGGAATGCGCTGTTGCCGTCAAGCTTGTAATCTCCACAGTCGGAATCGTTGTTTCCCAGCGCTGCATATACCGGAACGCCAGGAACCGCGCCACGCAACTCCGTCAGCACATAGTCGATGGTCTTCTCCACGAAAGCGCGGTACTCGCCGGGCTGAGCTTTAGGAAACACCGCCGCATACTTGCAGCCGAAGCTGTGCGCAATCAGGTCCCCGCTGACAATCGCAAACCTTGCCTCGCTTGCCTGCGCATGGATTGCCTGCAGGCTCGACTGATACAGCGCAAACAAAGTATCTGCGCCGCGCGTGGGGCAGCTTTGCTCAACTTTGGCCCACTGCGCCGCGGCATCGGCCGAGGCGGGAGCAGCCAGGATGGCGTTCCAATCGCTAACCGGTGCGCCCGCCAGTTTGACCGCTTTCGCCGGATCGAGAAAGGGCTCAAAGTGAATGTCGCTGACAAACAGTGCCTCGATGGTCTTTGGCGTGCTCTCCCGAGCAGCCTGTGCTGGCACTTGAGCGGCAAGCCCCACAACCCCAAAAGCCAGCACGCAAGCCCATGTCTCCAGGAAAAGCCTTGCGGCATTCCGCACAAAGTTCATCGCCACTCCTCTGCTTAATCGCTGCATTCCTGCAAGTTTCTGTAGGATAACCCGCCATCCGACCGTGGCATGTTCCCGGCGTGTGAATCCCCACCCATAGCCTGAATATGCTATACGTTTTGTCATGACACGACCCTCCCTCTTTCAAGCCGTGTTCTTCGCGGCTGTTTCACTTCTCCCAAAAATCTGCGCAGCGCAGGCTCTGGCAGCTACTCCGCCCATGGGCTGGAACAGCTGGGACTCCTACGGTTTCACCATCGACGAAGAGCAATTCCGGGCGAACGCGGAAGTTCTTGCCTCGCTCGTGCAATACGGCTGGAAATACGCCGTCATCGACGAGGGCTGGTACATGGCC
>JBAWFY010000292.1:0-6020 GCA_049592335.1 Occallatibacter sp. | reverse complement strand
CTTATAACCGTCGCAGTCAAAGGGGTACGCTTCGCCCAGTAGCTGTTGCCGAGAGGAGAATTCATCCATGACAATTTGCGCCAAGCTCTCAGCGTCCTGCTCAGTTGCATCATCTTGGGCTGCTTGAAGTAACCCTTTGAGTGAGCCCAAAGTCTCAGACCTGCCGCTCGCCCACGCTTGGAGCTCGACCACATCGGCAATCTCAGCAACAGTAGCCATTGCTAACGTGACGCCCCTGTCTTCGTTTCAACGGTATTAACCCGGAGCTTCTCCATAGCGCCTTCCAAGTTCTCAATGGCAGCAACTACCTTCGGGTCGTCCTTAACATCAAATATCTTCGTCAGGCATTCCTCTATCGTGTAGGCAGCACTAAGTAACTTCGCGGTGATCTCACCAGAGTTGTATTCGGTGTACAACAGCGCTGCGTCAAGGTTCTTCTTATTACGGAAATGCTGGAGACCGTTTGGGCTAGCCAACACGGCATCGAGTTCTTGCTGAGATCTGCTATTAACGAATGGTGGAGCTTTTGTAGTACCGATAGTCCAACTGATGAACTCGCCAAGTTCCGCGATATGGTCTTGAGGTACGGGTGTTTCCGTTAACTGCTCCGAGCTTAAGGCAAGAAACTTCTGAACCTCTCGGCTGCCGAGCAAAGTGTAGAAGGTCCCGAAATACCGCTTCCTTGGCGCTTGGGCCGGGTCGAATATCCCGATCTTCTCAGCCTGTTTGAGCGTCAAATAGGCTATCAACCATCGGCGCAGCGTGGGTAGTGTTGTTCCCAATCGTTTGGCGAAACGCTGAAGATTGTCTGTGGATAAATCGCCTTTGCTTTTATCCAAAACAAAGCGAGCTTTGGCCTCAGGAGGCCATTCCCGCGTCGCAGTGACATGCTTATAGCCAAGATAGGCATCGAGCTTTTGGTCGTCCCAGCCGTACTGCACTGTCACTGTCTTAAGAGATTCAGCAATCTCAGGAGATACTTTAGGAAGAGATGGTTCAGGCTTCCCGTCGCCGATTTTTTCGCCATTGAGGAGTTTAAGCGCGGCTAGTCTGCGATTGCCTTCGATGACATAGAACTGGCCCGTGGCCTCGGCGGGGCGGACAATGATCGGATCGCCTTCAATGACCCCTGAAGACGCCATTGAGTCTAGAAGATCGTCAATTCCGATCGAGTCCACCAGAAAACGGAATATGTCCCGTTCGCCCTCGCCAAAGCCGCCAGGCAGGCGTGGATTATGCGGGTCGAATAGGAGGTTCTTCACCTCAACGAGCTTTGATTGGACAGTCATGGTGTCGCCACGATTGTAAACTATTCGTCGATGTCTAGAGCTTTCACAGACACGCCGGCTTCGCGCCGCGACAATATGCGCGCGATTCGCTCCCGTGGCAATCGGTCAACTGAGAGACGACTGCGCGGAGCGATGGTGCAGAGAGGCATTCGGGGCTGGGCTCTTCACACGAGGGAGGTGTACGGAGCGCCCGACTTCTTCTTTGAGGAATGCAAGTTGGCTATTTTTGTGGACGGCTGCTTTTGGCACGGGTGCCCACGATGCGGGCACATTCCGAAGACTAATGTTGATTATTGGGCAAGGAAGCTAGCTGGGAATAAAGTGAGGGACGAGGCTGTAAGCAGGACCCTGGCAAGCAAGGGCATTAGTGTTTTGCGGTTTTGGGAGTGCGAGATTCGTGCGTCGCTCTGTGTGTGCGTAGACCGAATTGCAAGCTACATTTCATCCGCACGCCAGCGAATGAAGCGCCGCAGTATGGCCTCGCACTGAGCAGATGCCTTTGCGTCCGATAAGTCGGCTTGTAGCGAGCAATCAGCATCCCGCCCGGTACCCCATCCAGAAAGAACCGCAGCGAGCATCAACCGCTAAATTTCTTCGTTCCGTTTTGCCGATAATTTCCCCCTCCCGGCGCATACTGGTTTCGGAATCGCTCCAAAGAACACCCGCGAACGCGGCGGCTCATGCCCGCCGCGTTCGCGTTTGACCACAGATCGCTGTCCGCTAACCACTGTCTTTGGACGCATTTGCAGCTAACCCTTTTCGCTGGACGAATTTGCAAGCAGTGTTTCGCTGCAATGTCATGAAAACAAAGACTTTATTTGCAGAGCTAGCCGCAGGAGGGGGAGGGGGCTAACCAAAGAGTAATCAAAATGCACCGACTTTGGTGAGAATCGTCCCTTTTCGGCCCGATTTGCACCAGATCCGCTGCATCAATCGCCGCAATTCGCCGGAAACAGTATCATCAAATTGATGGCCGCCGCCGCTTCTTCCAGCCACGCATTTCGTACTTACGACGCGAACCTCGAGCCCATCGCCGCCAAGGTGATGGCCGGGCGACGGCTCAGCGCGGAAGACGGTCTCGCGCTCTATCGCACCAGCGACGTTCTGGCCGTCGGCTGGCTGGCCAACCACGTGCGCGAGCGGATGCACGGCGACCTGACCTACTTCAACGTCAATCGCCACATCAACCCGACGAACGTCTGTGTGGCGGCCTGCAAGCTCTGCGCCTTCGGCCGCAAAAAAGGCGACCCCGCCGGCTACACCATGGCCCTCGACGAAGCCTGGGAAACCGCGGCCTCCGGCTACTCTGAAGCCGTCACCGAGTTCCACATCGTCGGCGGCCTGCATCCCGACTTGCCTTTTGAGTTTTTCCTCGATCTCGTCCGCGGCCTCAAAGAAAGGTTTCCAAAGGTCCATATCAAGGCCTTCACCATGGTGGAGATCGCCTTCCTCGCGCGCCGCGCCAAGTTGAGTATTGAGGAAACTCTCCTCAAGCTGCGCGAGGCCGGCGTCGACTCCATGCCTGGCGGCGGCGCGGAGATCTTCGCCGCGCGCGTTCGCTCCATCATCTGCGACCACAAAATTGATGGAAATGAGTGGCTCGAAACCGCGCGCACGGCGCACAAGCTGGGCTTCAAGTCGAATGCAACGATGCTCTATGGCCATATTGAAAATGATGCCGACCGCGTCGATCATCTGCTCCGGCTGCGCGCCCTGCAGGACGAAACCGGCGGCTTCCAGACCTTCATCCCGCTCGCGTTCCATCCTGAAAACACGCCGCTCGATCACCTGCCCGTGACCACTGGCCTCACCGACATCCGCCAGATTGCCGTCAGCCGCCTTGTCCTCGACAACTTTCCGCACATCAAGGCCTACTGGCAGATGATGACGCCCAAGATCGCGCAAATCGCGCTGCGCTTCGGCGCCGACGACCTCGATGGCACCGTGATCGAAGAGAAGATCTACCACGACGCCGGCGCAAAAACCCCCCAGGGCCTCACACGCCGCGAACTGTGCCGCCTCATCACCGAGGCAGGCCGCACTCCCATCGAGCGCGATACCCTCTATCGCCCCGTCACGCGCACCGAGAACAGCTTCGCCATCGCCGTCTAAGTAAACTACGATCCGCTCCAACTACCCGTTACATGCACGGATAAAACGACACCGCAGCGGTGTAGTCTGTTGTAGATCGAGCAGTCGTTCCCCCACTCTTCACAAGCGTGCTCATTGCATGAGCCGCCCTTCGTCACGCGAATAGCTCCCGTCAGGAGGTCGCCGCCCCATGAACGCCATCAATCGTTCCGGCCGCTGGATATTTTCCTTCGCCATCGTCGCCCTTGGCGCGGAAAACATTCTTTGCGCGCACCACGCAGATTCCATTCCCGCATTGCCGTTCCTGCCGCCGATTCCCTGGCGGGCCATCCTCTTTGGCATTCTCTGGATCGCCTGCGGCGTGGGCCTGCTCATCGAGCGCTGGCTGCGCGCGTCCGCGTACGCGCTCGGCGCGACATACATCTTCTGGACCATCGTCCACGTGGCGCCGCAATACATCGCCAACCCCGGCGACATGGGCCTGCGCACCATCGTGTTTGAGCCGCTCTCGCTCGCCTGCATCGCGCTGCTTCTGCCCGGCCCCGCAGTCACGCCGCGATGGCTCACTCTCGCCTGCCGCGCTATCGTCGCCGTCGCCATGATCGTCTTCGGCGTCGATCATTTCCTGGGACTGGCCTTCATCGCATCGCTCATTCCGAACTGGATTCCCTGGCACGAGTTCTGGGTCGTCCTTTTCGGTATTGCCATGATCGCCGCCACCATCGGCATCGGCATCGGTGTGCTCGAACGCTGGAGCTGGATCGGCCTCGGCCTCATGTTCGCGATCTGGGTCGTCACCCTCCACATCCCGCGCACCCTCGGCTTCTATCACATTCCCGGCGCCACCACCGATCCCGACGAGTGGTCGAGCCTGTTCATCGCCATCGGCCTCTGGGGCGGCCCGTGGGCGTTAGCGAGGAATCTCAATCCAGCACCAGCCGAAGCTCTCGCGCCATCGCCCCCATCCGCTCGATGAGCCAGCCGCCCCAACCCGGCAGCCGCTCCAGTTCCGGCATCAAACTCGCATTCCGCCCGGATATCGAAGGCCTGCGCGCGCTCGCCATTCTTCTGGTCATCTTTTCGCACGCCGGCCTGCCCGTCTTCCCCAGCGGATTTATTGGCGTCGACGTATTCTTTGTCCTCTCCGGCTACCTCATCACCCGCCTGCTTCTTGAAGAGATCCGCACCACCGGCCGCATTCGCTTTTCGCGCTTCTACGCCCGGCGCGCGCGCCGTCTATTGCCCGCCGCCCTACTGCTGGTCGTTGCGGTCTGCCTCGTCGAAGCTGTCGTGATCAATCCTCTCGAGCAATATCGCGTCCTCAAAGCTGCCTTCGCCACGCTCCTTTACTCCAGCAACATTTATTTCGCCCACGTCAGCGAGAGCTATTTCAATCTGCTGTCGGCAGCCAATCCCCTGCTTCACACCTGGTCGCTGGCTGTTGAAGAACAGTTCTACCTTGTCTGGCCCATCCTCCTGCTCCTTCTTACGCGCGGCAGAAGAAGCGCCAGGGCGCTCCTCAGCGCGCTTGTTGCGCTGGCCGCGCTCTCCTTCGCTTTTTGCATCTGGTGCACAAGCCACAATCTAATGAGCGCGTTCTTTAATTCGCCCGCGCGCGCCTGGGAGTTCTGTCTCGGTGCTCTCCTCGCTCTCGTCCCCGATGCGTACCTTCACCGCAACCAACAAAGCTACTCCTGGCTCGGCGCTTGCGGATTTGCGGGATTGCTGCTCTGCGCCCAATGGATTCCCTCTTCCGAGTTTCCGGGCTTTGTTGCGATCTTTCCTGCCCTCGGCGCCATGGCGATTCTCCTGGCTGGAGCCGCCGCGCCGTCCTCTCTCGTACCGCGGCTTCTCAGCACGCAGCCCGCGCAAATCATTGGCAGGCTCTCCTACTCGCTTTATCTTTGGCACTGGCCTGCGCTTGTCATTGGGCAGCAGCTGTTTCCATCGGGTTCGCTCGCCGTGCGTCTGGCTGCGATCGCTGTCGCTGCGGCGCTGGCCGCGCTTACCTATTGGCTGGTCGAAAACCCAATCCGCTTTCACCCGTTTCTTCTCCCGCGGCCGGGCCTCACACTCAAACTCGCTCTCATTGCGGCATGCATCTCGATCGGCGCTCTTGGCACATGGCGCATTTCGTTGCTGCACTCCGCCCAATACCAGAAATTCAATCAGGTCCTGCACGATATCCCCACGCTCTATCTGCGCGGATGCAGCTCCGAACTGACCGATCCACGGCCCCGTCTCTGTTCCTTCGGCGAAACGCAATCTCCTCGATCCACCGTCGTCCTCTTTGGCGATTCTCATGCTGCCGAATGGTTCCCGGCTCTTGAAGAGATTGCCCAGGAGCAGCATTGGAAGCTCATTAGCCTGGTCAAACCCGGCTGCACGCCGCTCAAGTTAGAAGAAGAATCCTGGCCAGTCATGGGGCGTGTTTGCGCCGAGTGGTGGCGCAGCTCCATCGCGCAGATTCATGCCTTGCATCCTGACATGGTCATTGTTTCCTGCTCCACGATTCACACCGAAGCCAATGGTACATTGCTGACGGACCCTGCTCGCTGGCAGCAGGCCGCCCGCGCAACCTTCGTCGCGCTCTCGCAGCCAGGAACGCAGATTCGCTTTCTTCGCAATACGCCTCAACCC
>JBAWFY010000291.1:0-2280 GCA_049592335.1 Occallatibacter sp. | reverse complement strand
GCTCCGCTTCGCGCAATCCGTCTTGGATGACGTTATCGGGGATGAGGTAATGATGACGCTCGGAGCTGAACTCAAAAAAGTAGCGCCAGATGCGCAAGGCGTGCGCCAGCAGGAATTCGCGATCCAGGTGTCCGACGCGGTGTTTCTCGCGCGGCGGCTGGTTGAGCCAATTGGTGATGGGCGGAGCAAAGGCCCATAACGCCAGAACCGGCGCCGCGCAAAGTACGGCCCATGCGTGGTCTGCCAGCAACAGAATCAGAACGCCGGCAGCCGCGGCAATCGTGGGTGTGGCGGCCAGGTAGCGTTCGGCGGGTGCGGGCTGGCCGGTGCGCATTTCGCTTTGAGCGGCGGTTTCCCATTCCAACAGGCGTTCGCCGGTGATGAAACGCCGCGCAAGGGAGCGCAGAATCGCGTCGAACGCGAGCAAAGTTTCGTGCGGCAAAAATGCGAGACGGAGGAGAGCAATCATCGAAGCCTGTTGCAAGCCGGCGAGAGCCTCGCCAACGTGCCCGCGGTTGCCTGTTGCAAGCGCTCGGCCCGAAGCCAACAGAAACTGAGCGATGGCAGGGAAGAACAGCAACAGCACTGTCACCACCGTCCAGTAGAGCGGGCCACCGGGCAGGAAGGTCCACCCGGCGAGGAATAGCAGGAAGAAGGCCGGATCGACGAGCGAGCGGCGCAGATTGTCGAAGATCTTCCAGCGCGAGATGCTCGAGATGGGATTGACCACGGTATTGCCCGACTCGTCCGGTACGCGAGAAAAGATCCACTGCGCGATCTGCCAGTCACCGCGCAGCCAGCGGTGCTTGCGGCGCAGGTATGCGCTCGAGTGGGACGGATAGTCGTCGACTAGTTCGACATCTGCCAGCAGCCCCACGCGCGCATAAGCGCCCTCGATGAGGTCGTGACTGAGCAGGGAATCGCGAGGAAATCTGCGATCGAGGACGGCATGCACTGCCGCGGCCTCGTAGATGCCCTTGCCGGTGAAGATGCCTTCGCCGAAAAGGTCCTGATAGGAGTCGGAGATGGCGCGCGTATAAAGATCGAGGCCGCCCTGGCCGGTGTAGATGGCTGCGAGCCGGGAGCTTGCCGTGGAGCGCACGGCGACACCGATGCGCGGTTGCAGGATTGCGAAGCCCTCTGTGACGATGCGGCGCTTGGAGTCGATGATGGCGCGATTGAGCGGATGCGCAATGGCTCCGATCAACCGGGCTGCCGTGCCAAAGGGAAGCTGGGAGTCGGCGTCGAGGGTAATAACGTAGCGCGTTTTCTCGAGAACCTCGACGGGCCCGGCCTTGATGGGGAAGGCGTCGAATTTGCGCGTGAGCAGCTTGTTTAAGTCGAGCAGCTTGCCGCGCTTGCGCTCCCAGCCCATCCACACGCCCTGACGCGTATTGAAGATACGATGGCGATGGAGGAGCAGAAAGGAGCCATGGCCGGAGGATGCATATTTTGCGTTCAACTCATCGATGAGTTGGACGGCGAGTTCAACAAGCGGATGGAAATCCTTGTCACGCGGCTTGCTGGCAGAGTCGGCGAGATCGGTGAGCAGCGCGAAGTGCAGATGAGGGTCGCGGTTGGCGAGAAATCGCACTTCGAGATCGATCACCAATCTGCGCACCTGGTTGTCGTTGAGCAGAAGTGTGGGAACAACGACCAGCGTAGAGCACTCAGCCGAAATGCCTTCGCTGAAGTCTAGTTTGGGCAGCGGCTCGGGATCGAAATACGCGGTAATCGCATTGTTAATGAGGTCGACCGCATCCTGTGACGCAGGAAGGCAAAGCAGGATGAGGATGGCAAGGAGGCCCATGAGCCCATCCATTTGCGGCAGGATAGGAAAAAGCACGGCGGCGATGAAGAGGACGGTCAAAAGTAAGATGCCGTTGAGGAAGACATCCTGCGCATGGGCGCGAACGAACTGGCGCGCGCGCCAGGATGGCGACGGATAAAAGCCGACACGATCGGCAAGCTGCCGGAATCCGCGATCGATCAGGTAGAAACCGATGTGTTCGCGCTTGTACTGCAATCGCGGATTTACGGCTGGGGAATTTACGGCCTTCTGCGCCAGATCGAGCGCGACCTGCGCGACTTGGCTCTCTGTCGCATCGGAGCGGCGCGCCACCTCCGCTATGCGTCGGCGATAAAGCTCGCGGCTTTCGAAATCCATGACGGCGTAGACGCCCGCGGGGTCCTGGCGAAGAGTTTCGTCGAAGGCGATCAGCGGCTCGATGAGGAAGACCCAGTCCGCATGGGTGATGGCTCTCATGCTTCTGATGTGGT
>JBAWFY010000290.1:0-3606 GCA_049592335.1 Occallatibacter sp. | reverse complement strand
ATCCACATCGATTCCGGCTCCGGTCAGGAACTGGCGTGCATCCTCCACGTTGTATTCCCGTGTCGGCTCGATCGATACTTCTTCGAATCCTGCAGCTTTCAGTTTCGCAATGTAATCGTGCTCATCGAGCGCACCGGCCATACATCCAACCCACAGCAACATGCTCTTGCGCACCTCTTCCGGCACGCTGCCGCGTACCACCACGTCGGAGACAGCGAACCGTCCACCGGGCTTGAGCACGCGGAACGCTTCGCGGAGAACACGATTCTTATCGGCGGAGAGATTGATGACGCAGTTGGAGATGATTACGTCGACGGAATTGTCGGACAGCGGAATGTTCTCGATTCCGCCCTTCAGGAACTCCACATTCGTAACACCCGCCTGCCTTTGGTTCTCGCGCGCCAGCGCCAGCATCTCGTCGGTCATATCCAGGCCATACGCCTTGCCCATCGCACCGACCCGTTGCGCCGAAAGCAGCACGTCGATTCCGCCACCGGAACCTAGGTCGAGAACAATCTCTCCTGGCCGAAGATCGATGAGCGCAGTCGGGTTGCCGCACCCGAGAGAAGCTCGCACTGCTTTCTCGGGGATTGCCCCGGTTTGATCCGCTCCGTAAAGATTGCTTGTGATTGGATTGCAGCAACGAAGACCGGGGTCGCAACACGCCTGCGCATTGCCCGATTCGGTTACCGCACGCGCCGCGCTTCCGTACTTTTCTTTGACCTGCTCCTGAATGCTCGACGTCGATTCCATGACCGCGCCCCCTTGTATATGCTAAAGCGAATGTATTCTCCGCTGGACATATTTGTCAAGGCATATATCATGGAGATGTGAATCGCTCCGCGAAGCCGTACGGTTTGGCGCCTCTCTTTGCTGCGCTCGCAGACCGCACCCGGCTCAGGCTATTGAACCTGATGAACGGCAGAGAGGTTTGCGTTTGCTATTTCGTGGAGATTCTTGAGCAGAGCCAGCCCAAGATTTCGCGGCATCTCGCCTATCTGCGGCGGGCCGGCATCGTAGCCGCGCGGCGTGAGGGGAAATGGATGCACTATCGCATCGTTGCGCCTAGGCACCCCGGCGCCGCACAGATCCTCGACCAAACGCTTTCCGCGCTCCGCGAAGATGGAGTGATGCAGGCAGATCTCACCCGATTGAGGAACGCGTGCTGCGTGCCGCAGAAGTTAATCGCACTGGAAGGGGCCCCGCTTCCCATTCCCATCGGAGATTGAGTTCCCGCGCCTGGCGAGCGGACGAAAACCGGCGCAATAGTCGTCAGAGTTCCGGCCGGTTGTCTCCAGCCCGAGCAGCTCCGCACGCGCACCGAAAAATTGGCCTCAGAAAGCTGATAGCTATTTCGTCAAATGGAACGTCCGGCTCCAGCGCGTCTGGGTCAGGAAATGTGTCATAACGTACCCGATCCTCTCGATTCGCTGCCCCATAGTGGTCTGCTCGTAGTCCGCATCTGTCGATTCGAACGACCAATAGTTGAACAGGGGACGGCCAATTATGTTGGCGCGCGGCACAAAGCCCCAGTAGCGCGAGTCCAGGCTGTTGTGCCGGTTGTCACCCATCATGAAATACATGCCGGGTGGAACCACCAGGTCACCGTCCTGGATATAACTCGGGAAGCTCACGGCCCATGACTCCGTCGACCCAGGCACCTCGGCTGGGGATACTGCGGGGAAATCATCGAGAAACTGGTTGAAGTTATCCGTCGTCGTCGGCTGCGCAAATCCAACAGGCTGCGCGACGCCATTCACAAACACAATGCCGTTGCGTAGATGAATATGATCGCCGGGCACTCCAATCAATCTCTTCACCAGGGGAGTGTACTGCGGCGTCCCATCGGCGTCTGTCGCATCAATACCGGGTTGATAAACGGGCTTGTGGAAAACCACGATATCGCCGCGCCGCGGCTCGCGATAATGCACCAGCGGCATCCATCTCGAGGGCGGTGCCAGCGTGAGCTGGTCGACGACGAGGTGGTCGCCGATCAGCAGCGTCTTTTCCATCGATCCCGAGGGAATCAGGTAGTTTTGCGCGACAAACGTGAGAATGAAGAGGCCCACCACGAGTACCACACAAATGCTGGCCAGGGCTTCAAACGGCGTCTCGCTCGCCGCATTCGTGACAGACAATGACGCGGGCCTTTCGATTGACGGCTTGTTCTTCTTCATCGAGATTCCATGGCCTTTGAATCAGCCCCGCACTTACGCCCCTGACCTCTTCGTCACCGCGTCAAATGGAACGTCCGGCTCCAGCGCGTCTGGGTCAGGAAATGTGTCAGAACGTACCCGATCCTCTCGATTCGCTGCCCCATAGTGGTCTGCTCGTAGTCCTCATCTGTCGACTTGAACGACCAATAGTTGAACAGCGGCCGTCCCACAATATTCTGCCGCGGCACGAACCCCCAGTAGCGCGAATCCAGACTGTTGTGGCGGTTGTCGCCCATCATGAAATACATGCCCGGAGGCACCACCAACTCGCCATTGACGACGTGATTGGGAAAATCCACGATCCAGGTGTCGGGAACCTGGGGATTGGGTGCGGGAGGCTCAATCGGGAACTCGTCAAGAAAAGTTATATCGCCCGATCCCTCATCCTCGGAGCCGTCCTTCGGCTGCGGCTGCGCCACGCCGTTCACGTAAACGATGCCCTCGTGCAGGTGAATATGATCGCCGGGCACGCCGATCAGGCGCTTCACCAGAAAAAAGTACTGGGGATTGCCGTCGGAATCGGGCTGAGGCTCGGCCACAGGCTTGATGAACACCACAATGTCACCGCGTCGCGGCTCGCGATAGTGCACCAGCGGCATCCATTTCGCCGGCGGCGCAAGCGTGATCCGGTCCACCACCAGGTGGTCGCCGATCAGCAGCGTCTTTTCCATCGATCCCGACGGAATCACGTAGTTCTGCGCGATAAAGGTGAGAATGAAGAGTCCCACCACCAGCACCGAACAGATGCTGGCTATAGCTTCCAACGGAGTTTCATCCACTTTCTGCGGAACGGGAGCTGCTTCAGCGCGCTCGCCGGCAGCTTCTTTTTCTGGTCGCGTATTGTTCTTCGTCATCCTGTGCTCGTTGCTCTTCTTAAATATCCAATGTTCAGCCGGGGCATTCCCTGTTCATCGATCAGCGTAGCCAGTCCGCCCGGTGCACAGCCAGTAATTCATCGCTGTCCACCGTCCACCGTTCACCGTCTTTCTAATGCACCAAATGAAAGATGCGCCGCCAGCGGGCAAATCCCTCGATCTTCGCGGTCAGTTCCCGTTCGTGTCCGAGTCTATCATCCGCCCCCGCCTGCGCTCGCCCCGGCGAATTCTCCTCAGCGTCCGTGGTCGACGGCCGGTCCAGCGAAAAATAGATGAACAGTGGCCGCCCCACAAACGCATTGCGCGGTACGAACCCCCAGTAGCGCGAGTCCAGGCTGTGATTGCGATTGTCGCCAAGCACAAAGTACTCGTCCGCGGGCACCATCAACTCGCCGCCGTGCGTCAGCTTGTGCATCTGGCGCCACCACTCGGGATCGACCTGCGGGCCGGGATAATAATCGCCCGGAAAATTGTCGCGCTCCAGATCCAGAGCCGCGGGCTCAAACGCCACATAG
>JBAWFY010000289.1:0-2273 GCA_049592335.1 Occallatibacter sp. | reverse complement strand
CGGTGGTTTCCATGATTCATTGCTCCTTTCGAGCGGTGGAATGTGGAGGCGGGCAGAGCGAATGCACTTCGGGCGTGGGTCCGCTCCGCAGGGAGCGGACTAGCCGCGAATAGACTTGTCCGAAAATGCTTCGAGAAAACCCTGAGTGCGAAGATTCCGGTCCCACTGCCGCGCGAACTGTTCGTGCTGCTCGTGGAGGTCTGGACGGAAAACGTAGTTTTCGCCGTCCCGGTAGCGCGAATACTGCTCGACGCCGAGATAGTCATTTCTGAAATAGAAGCTGGACATACCCCAACCGCAGAGCGGCGGTTTCGACAACTCGAAACACATCTCCGGGTCGCGCATCAGGTCGCCGTTCTGCTCGCCGTAGTGCGCGATTGAGATTGCGGGCAGTCCGGTCGGCCCCGGTTCCGGCGTGGCTTCGATGACAAGCGCCATGTAAGGCGGATTCTCGATCTTGAGATAGAGCGTGGGCCGGTAACCTCCGGCCCGCTCCAAAATGCGGAGGATGGTTTTCATTACGCAACCTCCGCGACTGCGCTCTTGTCGTTGGCCGCATCCTCGGAGAGAATGGCTCCGAGAATTACGGCAGAGGTGCGCTGAATGACTTCTAGACTTTCGGTTAGCAGGGCCGCGTTGCCCGCGTACATCTGGATGTAATCGCTGGACGCGTTGCCCATCTCCAAACCGATGGCCTGACCCACGATAAAGGCCACGGCCTCGGCTTCGGTCTCGCGCACGGTGTCGGTGGTCATGGTACGCCGCTCGGTCTTGTGCAAGAGCTCGTGCGCACACTCGTGTACCAGCGTGGTGAACTCCTCGGCCTGAGACTGGCCGGGGAGTAGAGCAATCCTTCCGCCGTAGCTCACTCCGAGCGCCGGGGCAATCTTCTCGTTGTATTCGAGCTTGATATTCTGATCGTCTAGGAACGAAATCAGCCTTTCGCGCTGGCCGCCCACTTCGCCAGTGATGTTGTGGTCGAACTCGGGCAGGTCTGCGCCTTCTGTCTGCGAGTGGTCAAAAACGTAGACTGCGCGGAAACCGATCAAAACCGGCGTGGGCTTTGCTTCCTGATCCGCGTTTGATTCTTCGGCTGCATCCTTCCTGCGCCGGTGCCCAACGATGGGGGCAAGAATCTGAATGCCTTTCTCGCCTTTCTTCACGAACCGGCCCAACTCGTTCCAAGTGCGGATACCGGCGACGCGGGTCGCGGTCGGGCGCTGCCGCGCGATGGCGAGAATGTTGCCGAAGCTGTAGTTGTGGAAGCGGGCCATTGCCGCCAGATATGACGTAAGCGTCTCACTCTTGCCTTCTTCAAGCTGCTCAAGCAGGAACTCGACAGCCTGTTTGATGAGTTGTTGTGCGGGATTTTCGCGCTGCATGGCGCGCTGCTGATAGGGCGATTGGCTTTCGGTGCTGAGCGCCGCATTCTTCCTGTGCGGCGTAGTGTTGGTGGAATTACCGTTTGCGTTGCTGTTGCTTTCGTTGGTCATGATTCGGCTCCTTCGGAGTGTGGATTTGCCGTTTTTTCAGCCCTGAGAGGGCTAAAAAAAGACATTCGTTTCATGACTGGCGAATTGGGCACAGTGAGGCGGTGTCAATCCCGAAGCCCGAAGGGGCGCGGAAGCGAGCACGGCGGTCCTTCGCCGCGCGGAGCTGCACAAGCGGAGTTGACACGAGGAGCCGAACGGAGCCTAGAGTTCGCCCGGAAACGAATGTCGAAAGAGAGGACCAGCCGAAGGCTGCCCCATTCCTGAGGGTCGACGTTGCGGGCAGGAGCAGGTCTGCATTGATGGGGAGCGACAAACGTCGGGCGCGATCGGCGGTTACAGCACGGGAAGGGTGGAGCATCCTTCCCACTCGAATGATTTCCTCGCGAGAGGCCGAATGGTTATGGGAAGCAAGCTTCCACTACGCCATTCCCCCTGGACATCCAGACTCATTTAAAAAACACTTGACATAAAGCAGGTTTTTCCTCAATGTAGCAGTATTTCGGTTTCCCATTCCTCAATGAAAGCTGATATTCCTTATGCGTTGGCGCACCTATCCAAGCCGCGTCGTGATGGCCTTTGCCCTAGTCTTGGTTCAAGCTCAAGCATTTGGACAGGGAGAACGAGGGGGTAATGTGACCACTGCTGCGCCGCCAGCGTCCACGCAATCCGGCGAGTCGCAATTGTATCCAGGTCTCGAACAACTCGGGATTGCAGCAGGTGACTTGTTTTATACCGCTGCTAGGAACGGACAAAGCGACCCGGCTTGGAACGCCGCAAAGA
>JBAWFY010000288.1:0-2732 GCA_049592335.1 Occallatibacter sp. | reverse complement strand
GCCGTGGACGCGCGCTATGCAGTCTTGTGGGGCTTTGTGCTGGCGCTGATGACCGCAGGACTTAAGCTGGCGCGTCTTGCCCGTTCCCACATGCACGAATTGCACGGCTCCTGGCAGTTGCTCACGGCTCCTTTCTCCAATCACCTTCTGATCCGTTTCGTTCTTCCCTGCGTGGCACTCGCGCTTCTCCCGCTTGCCGAAACAACCTGGCTTCGCATAGCCATCGCGCTCCTGATGGTTACGGCCGAATTCATTGGACGCTATCTCTTCTTCGTCACCGTGGTTCCCACCAATATGGCCAGCGAATACCTGGCGCAGGAGGCGGCATGAAACTGGCTCGCTGGCTTGCGCGCAAAAGCGGCCTCGACATCAGCTCCTCAAAATACAGCTACAGCGACGATCCTGTGCTGGGCTTTACCTCCTCGCGCAAGCGCGCGGATCGCTGGGTCAACAGCACCTGCGGCTATTGCTCGGTCGGCTGCGGGATGCAGTTGGGCGTAAAGGATGACCGCGTTGTGAGCGTGCGGGGCAATCCGGATCATCCGGTGAACGTGGGCAAGCTCTGTCCCAAAGGGCTGGCGGAACACTACGCGATTGATGCCGAGGGGCGAGCCAAATTTCCGCTTCTGCGCAAGAATGGCCAGCTTGTGCAGGTGAGCTGGAATGAAGCGATCGGCACGATGGTCGAGCGTTTTCAAGCGACGCAACGCAAATATGGGTCCGAATCGCTGGGCGTCATCAGTACCGGCCAGCTTGTAACCGAGGAGTTCTATGCGCTGGGCAAGCTGGTACAGCTCGGCTTCGGCACGCGGAACTATGACGGAAACACGACGCTCTGCATGTCCACGGCAGTGGCTGGATATAAGCGATCCTTCGGCAGCGACGGGCCGCCCGGCGCATACGAGGATTTGGAACACGCAGACTTAATTCTGCTCATCGGCGCTAACGTGGCGGAGAACCATCCCATCTTGTGCACACGGATTGAGGAGAACAACGGCAAAACACTGATTGTGGCCGATCCGCGCGTTACAAAGACCGCAATGATGGCGGACATTTATCTGCCTGTAAAGCCGCGCTCCGATCTGGCGCTGATTAACGCCATGCTGCGCATTGTGATCGATGAAGAGCTGTATGACAAAAACTTCGTCGCGTCGCACACGTCAGGCTTTGAGGAGCTGCGCGCGTCTCTCGATCCCTACACGCTTGGGCATGCAGCGCAGATTACCGGCTTGGAACCCGAACTCATCCGTAAAACCGCGCTGCTTTATGCCGAAGCAAAAGCCGCATTCATCGGCTGGACGATGGGAGTAAATCACAGCACCAAAGGCACGGAAACGGTAAACGCCATCAACAACCTTGCGCTGATTACGGGCAACATCGGACGTAAAGGAGCTTCACCCTTCTCCATCACCGGCCAATGCAACGCGATGGGAACGCGCGAGGCCGGATTCAGTTCGGGCATACCCGGCTATCGCAAATTCGAGAGCGAAAAAGATCGTGCAGAGATCGCACGCCTCTGGAACGTACCTGTAGAGCGCATCCCGACGCAGCGCGGTTTGGCCTACCCCGACATTATCGAAGGCGCCGTGGCCGGCAAGATTCGCGCGCTTTGGATTCTGGGAACGAATCCGTTGGTCTCATTCCCCAATATCGACGTGCTGAAACACGCGCTGGGAAATCTGGATTTTCTCGTGGTGCAGGACGGATTTCATCCCACTCCTACCACCGAGCTGGCCGATCTGGTTCTTCCCGCAGCCATCTGGGGCGAAAAGGAAGGCACCTACACTAACTCCGAACGCCGCGTGAGCAAGGTGAATGTTGCCGTCACGCCCCCGGCAGAGGCTCGCTCCGACTTCGATATCTTTTTGGCAGTCGCCGAGCGCCTGGGGTGCAAAGAGGAACTCTTCCCTGGATGGAACGAACCGCGCGATGCCTTCGATGAGTGGCGTCGCGTGTCCGCCGGCCGTCTCTGCGACTACTCCGGGATGACTTATGAGCAGATTGAAGCCTGCGACGGCATCCAGTGGCCGTACCCCATGGGAACAAATTCGGTAGCCTCTGCATCTCGCCGGCTCTATAGCAACGGCAGATTCGAAACCGAGGACGGCCGCGCCCGCCTGTTGCCAACCCAGTGGGCTCCGTTTCCTGAGCAACCAAATTCTGAATTTCCGCTGATCCTCAACACCGGCCGCACCGTGGAGCACTGGCATACGCGCACCAAGACCGGAGCCATCTCAATTTTGCAGCGCATGTCTCCGCGCGCATGGCTCGAAATGAACCCAAGAGACGCAAGCCATCTCCATCTTCAGGCGCACGATCGCGTCGAAGTGATCTCCGCACGCGGGCGCGTGAGCAAAGTTGAGTTGCGCATCACCGAAATCGTCGCGCCGGGACAGGTTTTTCTGCCATTTCATTTTGCCGAAACCAATGCGAATCAAATCACGCAAAGCGCATTCGATCCCATCTCGCGCGAGCCCAACTATAAGCAATGCGCCGTACGTGTCGAAAAGACACCAACCAATACTGCGCAACCGCACTCCAACCGATTGCAAACACACACTGCCAAAGGTGGAAGGTCATGAGTCAGCGCGCCTTCGAACAGCGGCGCTCAGATGGCGTTGCCGTTCATCTCCTGGAGGGCCTGCACAAATTCGGCGCCCATAGAGACATCGCCGGAAGATTTGACTTCGCATGCACGTCGGTCTCTGAGCAAATCGCGAATAGCCCGGCTC
>JBAWFY010000287.1:0-1527 GCA_049592335.1 Occallatibacter sp. | reverse complement strand
GCTCACAGCCTGGTCCTTGATGAACGGCTGTTCCAGCAGGCAAACCTCTTCGTAGAACTTCGCCATCTTGCCATCCACGATCTTCTCGATCACCGCGGCCGGCTTGCCGGTCGCAGCGGCCTGCGCGCGATAGATCTCCTTCTCGCGTTCCAGATCGTCCGTGGTCACGTCCTCGGGCTTCACGTACCGTGGGTCGCTGGCTGCGATGTGCATCGAGATCTCTTTGAGCAACTCCTGGAAATCATCGGTCCGGGCCACAAAATCGCTCTCGCAGTCGAGTTCGAGCAGCACTCCGATCTTGCCGCCGGCGTGAATATACGTGCCCACCGCGCCCTCGTTCGTAGTGCGCGCCGCCTTCTTCTGCGCCGAGGCCATGCCGCGCTTGCGCAGCACCACCACCGCCGCTTCCTTGTCGCCTTTCGACTCCTGCAGAGCTTTCAGGCAATCGCCCATGGGCGCGCCCGTCATCTCGCGCAACTCTTTCACCAACTTGGCATCAATCTTCTCGCTCACTGTCGTCATCTCTCTTTTTCCCTCCGGCCACCGCCGGCCCGCGAACGCGTCGCGGATATGAATTTACGATCCAACTCGACTCGCGATCTAACTCTACGCCGGGATTGTTTCCGGCATAAGAAAAGCGTGGCCGACCTTAGCAGCGGCCACGCTCAGCAGAACCTTGCGCATGGTCACGCGCAGCAACTTAGTTTAAAACGCGCCCTCGGCAGCCTCGTCGTCATCGGCAACCGCAACGCCTGCAGGAGCTTTGCGAACGCCGCTCAACGCCGCTTCCAGATCGACTTCTTCGACCGGCGCAGCCTCGGCCTCGGCAGCAACTTCGCCGCTCTCTTCCGCTGCCGCCGGCGCGGCAGGCTCTTGCTGGAATGCCTTGTCGCCCAGCAGGTTCACGCCCTCGGCAGCCGAATCGGCAATCTTCGATGTGAACAGGCGAATGGCGCGCAGCGCGTCGTCGTTGCCCGGAATCACGTAATCCACCACCGTGGGATCGCAGTTGGTATCCACCACCGCCACCACAGGAATGCCCAGCTTGCGCGCTTCCTTTACCGCAATCGCCTCGTTATTCGAGTCGACAACGAAGATCGCATCCGGCAGCCGCTTCATCGCCTTGATGCCGGCCAGGTTGGCCTGCAAATGCTTCCGCTCCCGCTCCAGCTTGATGACTTCTTTCTTGGTCAGCAAGTCGTAGCGGCCATCTGTCGCCATCTCATCCAGTTCCTGAAGGCGCTTTACACTCTTCTGCACCGTCACCCAGTTGGTGAGCAGCCCGCCAAGCCAGCGCTGGTTGATATACGGCATGCCCGCGCGCGTGGCTTCTTCTGAAACCGCGTCCTGAGCCTGGCGCTTGGTGCCGACGAACAGGATCGTCTTGCCGCTCGAGCACAGCTCAGTCACAAACTTCGACGCGTCCTTGAACAACTTGAGCGTCTTCTGCAGATCGATGATGTAAATTCCGTTGCGCTCGCCGAAGATGTATTCCTTCATCTTCGGGTTCCAGCGCTTGGTCTGATG
>JBAWFY010000286.1:0-3507 GCA_049592335.1 Occallatibacter sp. | reverse complement strand
CCCTACTACTGCGGAGCCGTTTTATTATCCCGCGGAAGACGACTATGTCACTACGGTTGGTGGCACAAGTTTGGTGACCAATGGAGCAGGCGGGACGTGGGCAAGTGAAACTGCATGGAGCGACAGTGGTGGCGGGATCAGTCCCGATGCGATTCCGATTCCATCGTGGCAAGCCGGGGTCGCGAACGTGTCCAATCAGGGTTCAACCATCTATCGCAATGTGCCCGACGTTGCCATGGAAGGCAACTTCGACAACTACGCCTGCGACATGGGTGTATGTGCGGGAGACTGGGGTGGCACCAGCTTCGCTGCACCGCGCTGGGCGGCGTATGTGGCACTGGCAAATCAGCAGGCAGCCGAAGCCGGCAACACAGCGATAGGATTTCTGAATCCGATCGTCTATCCCCTGGCAGAGAGCGCACCTAGGCTAACAATCTTCACGATATTGTCAGTGGCCGTAATGGTTCTCCCAACTACAATGCGGTCGCCGGTTACGATCTCGTCACCGGATGGGGAAGCCCGAACGGCCAGAACCTGATCAATTCTCTGGCTCCGATGACGAGCCCCAGATTCATTCTGACTGCGGCACCCACTAGTCTGTTCATCGCGCCAGGCTCCACTGGAACCATCGCGGTCGCGATTTACGGGGGCGGCGGGTTCGACGGCAGCGTGAATCTGTCCGTCTCGGGACTTCCCGCGGGTGTCATATCAACGTGGAGTTCCAACCCCGCAAACACTGCGAGCATTTTGACTCTTACGGCGGACACCGACGTTCTCGGTTCATATTCATTGAAGGTGACCGGCACCTCGGGATCGCTCACGAGGTCTGCCACGATCGCAATCACCATAGCCGTCCCATCCTTCACACTGAGCGCGTCCCCGAATACATATTCACTGCACCCAGGAACTTCGTCCACAGGCAATCTCTATCTGAGCGACATGAATGGATTTTCCGGCGCTGTGAATTTGAGCTACAGCGCGCTGCCATCAGGCGTAACTCTGAGCTTTGGCTCAAATCCTACTGCCCTCTCCTCCACGCCGATGACAATTACGGCAACCAATTCCGCGGCGCCCGGTACTTCAACTGTCACCATTACCGACGTCTCTCAAACGAGCGGTCAAATATCTGCCTCCACTACGATTACGGTGACTGTTCTTCCGCTGACTGTGCCTCCGTCATCCTTATTCACGCCACCCAGCGCGAACCTGGGGGCATTGGATATCGGATCCACAAGCTAGGTACAAACGTTGACCTACACCTTCACTTCTGGAGCTACGATAGGCTCGACCGCAGTATTGACCCAGGGCGTAACAGGTCTGGACTTTGCCGATGCGGGTACGGGAACCTGTGCCGCCAATACTCAATATGCTGCCGGTCAGTCCTGCACTGTAAACGTGCTCTTCACTCCGCGCTCCGCCGGGACTCGCTACGGTGCGGTGGCCCTTCACGACAATATTGGAGACCTCATTGCAACCGCATATCTTCAAGGAACAGGCGTTGGCCCCCAGGTTACCTTTCAGCCCAGCACCCAAAATACAATTGACACCTTTACCGGGGGAGTCACGTGGACCAGTGGTGTCGCGGTCGATGGTGGCGGCAACATCTACATCGTCAATTACGACCGCTTTGGCTGTGGGTTGGCCCAATTAGTCAAGGAGACACTGTCGAATGGCAGTTATGCCGCAAGCGTGGTCCCGACCAGCACTATGCAATGTCCTTATGGGGTAGCCGTGGATGGAGCGGGAAATATCTACATCACCGATACGAGTGATTGGCGGGTCTTGAAGGAAACGCCTTTGGGGGCTAGTTACGTTGAGAGTACCGTCGCCAGCTTCCCGGTTGTCGACGGTTCGGCTCCTATTGGAGTCACAGTCGATGGCAGCGGGAACGTTTACGTCACTTTGGGTGTTGAAACCTGCGTCGTATACAAGGAGACGCTGACGGCTTCCGGGTACGAGCAAAGCACCGTTGTCAGCGGACTGCCAGCCAACGCGGGCATCGCCGTGGATGGGAGTGGCAACCTCTACATTGCCGTCGACGAGACGAACGGCTGGATCGTGAAGGCTACGCCGACGGCGAACGGATATACACAGAGCACCATTCCTGTCAACGGAGCCGGAGTACCCTTCGCAGTGGCCGTGGACGGGAGCGATAACGTCTATGTCGCATTTATCGACAACAACGATGTTGGACAGGTCTTTAAAGAAACTGTGACGGCCAACGGCTACGCTCAGAGCACGATTCCAACGAGCGGGCTCAACCAGCCCTATGGAGTTGCAGTAGACGCGGCCGGTGATGTCTATGTAGCCGACGCTTTCAACAGCCGAGCCGTCGAGGAAAATCTTTCGTCACCACCCAGCCTCAGCTTTGCGGCAACGCCCTTGGGCTCGACGAGTAGCGACAGCCCGCAGACAGTAACTGTTACCAACATCGGAAATGGCAATCTGGACTTTTCCGCACTGACTTATCCTGCCGACTTCCCCGAGAGTGCCGGCACAAATGGCGTCTGCACTTACAGCACCCCGCTGGCAGCAGGAAATAGCTGTGCGTTGAACATCAACTTTAGTCCGGTTACGCCGCTCAACGGCGCCAGCTCCGCGGTGCTGTCCGAAGATGTAGAAATGACAACAAACGCCAACCCTGAAACGCAGTCCATCGCCGTCTCGGGAACGGAAGTCGCACCGACTGCCACGACGACTGCGGCGAGCGGCGCCACGGCGACTTATACCACCTCGGCGCAGAATGTCTCCCTTATGGCTCTAGTCACCAGCCGGCCGGAACAGTGAACGCGGGCAAGGTCACCTTCACGGTGTTGAACGGAGCGAGCACTGTAGGAACGCCGACAACAAGCGGTACGGTGGCCAACGGAGCGGCCATCATAAGTTATGCTTTGCCTGCTGGGACGCCGGCCGGCACTTATACGATACAGGCAGTTTACAGCGATGCCGGCGGATCGCTGGGCAGCAGCAGCGGCAGCGCATCGCTCATCGTTGGCCCAGCCACGCCAATTATCACTTGGTCAACCCCCGCTTCAATCACCTATGGAACTGCCCTGAGCTCTACGCAACTGAAAGCTACCGCCAGCATATCGGGGACATTCAGTTACTCGCCGGCCGCCGGAACGGTACTGCCGGCAGGGAGGCAAACACTGAATGTCACTTTCACGCCGAGCGACGCAACCGACTACACCACGGCCACAAAGAGTGTCAGCTTAACAGTAAATTTGGCCACGCCAAAGTTTTCCCCGGGCGCAGGCTCATACACCTCTGCGCAGACCGTAACCATGACCGACTCGCCGGGCGCAGCCATCTACTACACCACCGACGGGACCACGCCAACCACCGGCTCAACCCCCTACCAGAACTCCGTCAGCGTATCCGAGAGCGTCACAATCAAAGCGATTGCTGTCGAAAGCGGTCTTACGAACAGCACCGTAGGCACGGCGGCTTACGCCCTGAAAGTGCCCACACCCGTAATCGGACCACCTGGCTCCGGCACTTATAGCA
>JBAWFY010000285.1:0-5787 GCA_049592335.1 Occallatibacter sp. | reverse complement strand
TGGCACGATGCCGGCGACTACGGCCGCTATATGGTAAATTCCGGCGTGACCACGGGAACACTGTTATGGACATGGGAGGTGTTCGGGGAAAAGATCAAGCACATCAAGCTCGACATTCCGGAGACCGGCAACGGCACGCCCGACATTTTGAACGAAGCGCGATGGAATCTGAAATGGATGCTCGCGATGCAGGATAAGGATGGCGGCGCATGGCAAAAGCAGGCCAGTGAACGCTTCCCCGGTTTCATCCCTCCCGAGGCGGATACGCAGCCCAGCGAAGTCATCGGGACTGGAGCCCCGCCTTACAAGAGCACCTGCGCCACGGCCGATCTGGCCGCAGTGGGTGCCATTGCCGCACGGCTTTTTCGGCCGTTCGATGCGCAGTTTGCCGCGCAATCTCTAGAAGCCGCGCGCCGGGCGTGGGACTGGACTGAAAACTATCCGAACGTGACCTTCAGGAATCCGCCCGGCATTTCAACGGGCGAGTATGGCGACAGCAATTGCTCGGACGAACGGCTGTGGGCCGCGGTCGAGCTTTGGCGCACGACAGGAGAAGCGGCATATCATCAGTACTTCCTGAGCCACTACGCCTCGTATCTTTCCCACCTGGATGGGCCACCCGAGAGCAACTGGAGCGATATGTCCCGGATGGCCTTGGAGAGTTACGCGCTCGATCGGCGCAAAGACGCCAATCCGAACGCGAGGGCGGTCATCCGAGCGCGGCTTCTGGCTGCTGCGCGAGCCATTGTTGCCTCGACCCGCGCCCACCCCTACCTCATGAGCATGAACAGGCCGGATTTCCAGTGGGGATCGAATGGATTCGCGGCAGAATATGGCATGGAGCTGCTGATCGCGAACCAGATCGCGCCCAATCAGGAATTTGTAGATACCGCGCGCGACGACCTGCACTACCTTCTGGGGCGCAACACGTTTTCAATCTCATGGGTGACGCAGGTGGGCGAAAACGCCGTGCAACATCCTCACCATCGGCCCAGCGCCTCCACAAAGCTGCCGTGGCCCGGCCTGATTGTCGGCGGCCCCAATGCGGGCCGAGAAGATGCGGCGCTGGCTGCGCTGCCCAAGGACCTGCCGCCGGCAAAGGATTACGTCGACGAGCAGGCCTCCTATGCGAGCAACGAGGTTGCAATCAACTGGCAGGCGCCGCTGGTTTTCCTGTTGGCCGGAGAGCTGCCTTAAGCGAGATTCGCCGTAACGAATGAAACTGGCTGTAAAATGAGTCCATGCCGGCTTATCGCTCACGAACCTCGACACATGGACGGAATATGGCGGGAGCACGCAGCCTTTGGCGCGCCACCGGAATGCAGGACGGCGATTTTGGAAAGCCGATCATTGCCGTCGCCAACTCCTTTACCCAGTTCGTTCCGGGTCACGTTCACCTCAAGGACCTGGGGCAGCTCGTCGCCGAAGAAATTGCCAGGGCCGGCGGCGTAGCCAAGGAGTTCAACACCATCGCCGTCGACGACGGCATCGCCATGGGCCACGGCGGCATGCTCTACAGCCTGCCCTCGCGCGAGTTGATCGCCGATTCGGTCGAGTACATGGCGAACGCGCATTGCGCCGACGCGCTGGTCTGCATCTCGAACTGCGACAAGATTACGCCGGGCATGTTGATGGCCGCACTGCGGCTGAATATTCCGGCAGTGTTTGTGTCGGGTGGCCCGATGGAAGCTGGAAAGGTCAGCTCCGGCAATGGACTCAAGTCCGTGGACCTCATCGACGCCATGATCATCGCGGCCGATCCCAACCGGAGCGACGCGGAGGTTGCAGAGTACGAGCGCTCGGCGTGCCCCACCTGCGGCTCGTGTTCCGGCATGTTTACGGCCAACTCGATGAACTGCCTTACGGAAGCTCTGGGTCTGTCGCTGCCCGGCAACGGCACTGTGGTGGCGACCCATGCCGACCGCAAGCAACTGTTCCTGCGCGCTGGCCGGACCATCGTCGAACTGGCGAAGCGCCACTACGAGCAGGACGATGCCAGCGCACTGCCGCGCAGCATCGCTTCCTTCGAGGCCTTCGAGAACGCGATGACTCTGGACATTTCGATGGGCGGCTCGACCAACACGGTTTTGCATCTATTGGCCGCCGCGCAGGAGGGCGAAGTGCCCTTCACGATGGCCGATATTGACCGGCTCTCGCGCCGCGTGCCGAACTTGTGCAAAGTGGCGCCGTCATCGGCAACCGTACACATTGAAGACGTGCATCGCGCTGGCGGAATCTTCGGTATTCTCGGCGAGCTCGACCGCGCGGGACTGCTCCATCGCGAGGCGCATACCGTCCACGCGCGCACTCTCGGCGAGGCCCTCGACAAAATGGACGTCAAGCGCGATGCGGCTCCGGAGGTCGGCGAGTTTTATCGTGCGGCGCCGGGAGGCATCCGCACGACGGTAGCCTTCAGCCAGAGCAATCGCTATCCCGCGCTCGATCTCGATCGCGAACGTGGCGCCATTCGCGATCTGGCACACGCCTTCAGCAAAGACGGCGGGCTGGCCGTTCTCTACGGCAACATTGCCGAAGAGGGCTGCATCGTGAAGACCGCGGGTGTTGACGCAGCACATCTTACGTTCAGCGGCCCGGCGCGAATCTTCGAGAGCCAGGAAGCGGCGGTCGAAGCCATTCTCGGCGATCAGGTCGTTCCCGGCGATGTGGTGCTGATCCGCTACGAAGGGCCGAAGGGTGGACCCGGCATGCAGGAGATGCTCTATCCCACGAGTTACCTGAAATCGAAGGGGCTGGGCAAAGCGTGCGCGCTCATTACCGATGGGCGCTTCTCCGGCGGCAGCTCCGGGTTGTGCATCGGCCACATTTCGCCCGAAGCGGCTGAGGGCGGAGGACTGGCGCTGGTCGAAGAAGGCGACACCATCGAGATCGATATTCCCAAACGTGTGATGCGAGTGGACCTCTCCAATGTCGAGTTGGAAAGACGGCGCGAGAGGATGGAAGCCAAAGGCGAAGCGGCGTGGAAGCCTCGGGCCCGTGATCGCCAGGTTTCGAAGGCATTGCAGGCTTATGCCGCGATGACCACCAGTGCGGCGAAGGGCGCGGTGCGCGACGTGTCGCAACTGCAAAAGCGATCCGAACCGGTCGCTTCTCTCAGCGCAAGATCGTAATCTAAATAAATTCGGCGTGCCGAAGTTCTCTCGCCAGCATTCGGGCGGAAAGAGCTGCGGCACACCACAAGAACCCAATTAAGAATTACTGCGCGTCTCCCGGCCCTGGAGACGAAGGCGGTGGGGGCGGAGCAGGTTGGCCGCCTTCAGCCGGAGGCTGACCACCCTGCGGCGGCTTGTGGCCCTGCCGGCCCTGCCATCCCATGCCCGGGCGCTGTCCATCATGGCCCCATCCCTCGCGGCCCTGCATGTGGTCGCGATGCATGCGATCCATGCGCAAGGTCTGCAGCTGCTTCCACTGGTCCGGCGTCAACTTCATGCGGATACCCAGCAGAAAGCGCGCATTCGCTTTTTCCAGTTCAGCGCGCGCCGCGACCACTTTGTCGATCTGCGCCTCGATCGCATTCTCATCGGGCGTATCTGCCTTCATCAGCGGACCGAGCTCGACTTCCGCCTTTTCGAGATTGGCGCGAAGGTCGATCAGTTTCATCTTATGGTCCTGCAGAATGCCGTCCATCGCCTTGCGCTGATCTTCGGTCAGGTTAAGGCGCTGAACCAGATTCGGATTGTTCCAGAATTGCCCGTCCCCGAAGCCGAAGGCCTTTTCCATGGGAGGCCGATGCTCGCCGAATCCCGGGCCCATGCCTTGCCCTCCCATACCTTGACCGCCCGGCCCTTGCGCGCTCGCCAATCCTCCGGCCATCAGAACTCCCGCTATGGCCAATACCAGTCGTGCAGTCTTCATCGCATTCATCATCCTCTCCTTGCCTCGCGAGCAGCGCGAGGGATTCTCTTCCCGCCCCGTATTTCCTGTGCTTTTTCTACTGCGTTCCGTCGTTATCCATCAACTGTGCGAGCGGCTCCAATGCCGCCGGAACCTGCTGCGATACGTCTTTGTCGACCGATGCCAGCAAATCCTCGTCCTCGGCGCCTGCTTGCTGCTTCACGGGCACAGCCATCGTCGCAGAATTCTGCGCCGGTGCGCTTGCGCTGACTGGTTCGGCTGTTCCCTGCTGTTCAGCCGTTTTCTGCGCAGTCTTTTGCGCCGAATGACTCGCCGCTTGCTGCCGGTGAGCGAACTGATGCACCGCAATCGTCAGCGAGCCCGCGGCCAGCAAACATCCCATCGCCCAGCTTGCCGCCAGCCGCCAGCCCACGGCAGGCCTCGCGGCTACATTTGCCACCATCCGGGGCCGGCTCAGCGCCGCATCGCTCCAGGCATCCATGCTCGCCTTGAAGTGCTTCAGCGCCTGTTCCAGTTCCGGGTTCTCTCCCGTCAAATCCTCACGCCAGTTCATCGTGTTCCTCTCAACTCCGTACGGACTCGCGCCAGCGCCCGCGAAAGATGCGCTTTCACCGTGCCTTCGCTGAGTCCGGTCGCTCCCGCAATTTCGCTCAACTCCCGCTCTTCCACGTAGCGCAGCAAAAACACCGTTCGCTGCCTCTCGCTCAGGCCCTTCACAGCCTGCCAAACCTGCGCCACCTGCTCGCGCGCCAGAATCTGCTGCTCGGCGTTGCGTTCTCCGTTGGGCAGCGACTCGCTGGCCTCGTCCAGATCCACGGCGTTGTTCCGAGTCTGCCGCCAGAATTGAAGCCGGCGGTTGCGCCAGTGGTCCTTCTGCAGATTGATGGCGATCCGCATCAGCCAGGTCATCGCCGTCGATTCGCCGCGGAAGTGCTTCCAGTTCCTGTGCGCCTTCAGGAAGCATTCCTGGGTCAGCGTCTCTGCCAGGTCAACGTCGCGCAGCGATGCGAGCAGAAACCGGAAGATCTGCGGACGGTGGCTCGCCACAATCCGGGCGAACTCCTCCGCTGCAATCTCCTCTGCCGCTTCCGCTGTCATCGGCTTGATCGCTATGCCGGCTGCCATCGCTTTGGTAGACGCCTCGCTGCGGCGCAAGTTTACAGCCCTCCCGTTCATTTTCGCGCGTCTCTCGCTCCCCGCATAGTTAGAAAGTTGTAGATGGGCGGGCCCGAAGAGAACTTTAACAAAAGGCGCCCCAACGCCTGCTTCCGGCGCGCCGCAGGATTCGATGGCTATAATCGGGGCAACCAGCGAGTCTGGAGACAAATCGTAGCGTCCATAGTGACAAATAAAGAGCTGAAAGTTCAGGAGCAAACGATGCCAGCCGCAACCGGACAGATTCCCACCCATCAGCTTCCCGCAGCGCAAGCCGGAACCATCGCCCTGGGCGGTGACCTGACGGTGAACCGCATGGGCTTTGGCGCCATGCGCATCACCGGCAAAGGCGTCTGGGGCCCTCCGGAGGACGTTCCCGCGGCCCTCGCCACATTGCGCCGCGCCGTAGAACTGGGCGTCAATCTGATCGATACCGCCGATTCCTACGGTCCCGGCATCTCCGAGGAGCTCATCGCCGAGGCGCTCTGGCCCTACCCAACGGACTTGGTCATCGCCACCAAGGCAGGTTGGACGCGCCATGGCCCAGGCGTCTGGCAGCACAACGCCTCGCCCGAACATATTGAGCGAGCCATCGCAGGCAGCCTCAAGCGCCTGCGCCTCGAACGCATCGACGTTTACCAGCTCCACACTCCCGATCCCGCCGTCTCATTTGACGCTTCGATGGAAACCCTGGCGCGGCTCAGAGAGGAAGGCAAGATTCGTCACATCGGGCTGTCCAATGTGACTCTGGAGCACATC
>JBAWFY010000284.1:0-4275 GCA_049592335.1 Occallatibacter sp. | reverse complement strand
CTCTGGAGCTGGCCGGGCCCGTTCCGGAGAGCGGCACGGAGCTTACGCTCGAAGATGGGACTGTTGCCGGAGCGATTACGAGCGCGGCCGAGCTGCTTTTGAAGAAGGGCGCGAGGATCTTTGCCTTGGCAATGATCCGCACTGAAGCAGAGATGAAGAACCAGAACTATCGGTACAAGACCAGTGGAGCAGAGGGAACGGCGCGCATTCTGGAAGCTCCGCCGCAGCTGGTGGGATAACGCGCAAGAGGGCATTGGCAAGCCTGCCGCCGCGGATGAGAAACTTAAAGTTATGAGCGATACGCCGAAATTCGAAGTCATCGATCGCCGCAAGATCAAGGCCGAGGAAGAAAGGGAAAGCGCGCCTGCAGCGCCGGCGGAGACTCCTGCCTCGACTGCGCAAAGCGAACCGGCGCGCGGGCCACGGCTTGTGGTGAACGAACCCAATCGCGGGACCGAAGCCGAGCTGCCCGCGGCTGCTGCAGAACAGCCAGCCGCCGAAGAACTCCCCCCCGCGCCGACTGCCGAGGAGACCAGGAAGTCAAAGGCCGCTTACGATGCTTCGGCACAACGCATCGAGGACGTAATCCGCGCGCAGAATCCCACTGTGGGGCCGCAGCCGCCCGTAAGTTTTGACAATCTGGTCCAACAGTTTTATTTGAGTGCGATGCTGCAAATGGGCGCGGGCACGCAGGAGGGCCAGCGGCCGAGAGTAGACATCATGGGCGCGCGCGCGACGATCGATCTCTTAGCCGTTCTGGCGGAGAAGACCAAAAGCAACCTGACCGACGCCGAGGACCGCATGCTGCAGTCGGTGCTGTTCGAGCTGCGGATGGCGTTTCTTGAACTCAGCAGCATGGTGACGGTACCCAGTGTGCCGCCGAAAAAATGATCGCACGTCAGAACACATCGCGAAAACAATATGGCTTGCGCGCTTTAGCCGTCGTTCTCCTGATCTTGGGGGGAATTGGCATATACTTCGGAGTTCACAATTTCACGATTCGCGCAGTCGGCATTGCGGCAATTATGGCGAGCGCGTACCTAGCCCGATCCTCCAATGGTCAGAGCCGATCAGGGCTCCCGGTTCAAAGTGGAGAGGTGGATCGCCCTACAATGAGCGGGCCCGGGCGTCTACTCTGGATCGTCTCGTTATCTTTGGTGCCAGCCGTGACTGGTGCATGGTACTTGCTTCACCTCGATGCTGTGCACGGAGGCCACGCTGTGTGGCCTGTTTATCTGTTTGCGGGTGTTGCGCTTATTTGTGCTCTGGTATGGAGCCTATTGGTGGCTACGATTTCAAGAGGGGGAAGTGGCACATAATTCAGAGCAAGGCCGTGCATCTGTTTGCATTGTGTCACGAATACCGCCGGCCGCTGACCATTAACCCGTGACCACCACAATCCATAATGGATGCTACCCTCACATTTCTGGGCACGGGAACCTCGATGGGAGTTCCGACGCTGGGCTGTACGTGCGCGGTGTGTACCTCGGCCGATCCGCGCGATCGCAGGCTGCGGCCTTCCGTGCTTTTGCGCTGGCGCGACGCCGAGGTTCAAAATGAACGCGCGGTGGTGATCGATACCGGGCCCGATTTCCGTGAGCAAGCGCTGCGCGCGAAGATCAATCATGTGGATGCCGTCCTGTACACGCACGGTCACGCCGACCACATCCTCGGCATGGACGATCTGCGTCCGCTGAGCTACACAGCCCAACGGCGCGGAGCACGGATTCCGCTTTACGCGGACGAAGAGACGGCGGCAACTCTCAAGCGGGTCTACTCGTACACGTTTTCGCCTCAGGCTACATATCCCACGCGTGCGCGCGTGGAATTGAAGCCGCTGGCAGAGCGCAACACGGTCCATGGCGCGGAGTTCGTGACCGTCCCTCTCATGCACGGCGAGATGCCGATTGTGGGCTACCGCTTCGGCAATGCCGCCTACATGACCGATGTGAGCGCGATTCCGGACGCAAGCTTTGCGCTTTTAGAAGGAGTGGAAGTGCTGGCGCTTTCTGCTTTGCGTCGCACGCCGCATCCCAGCCACGCCACGCTCGATCAAGCGCTGGCGTGGGCGCAACGCATCGGCGCACGGCAAACCTGGTTCACGCATATTGCGCACGATCTGGGCCACAACGAAACCAACTGCACATTACCTGCGAATGCACAACTGGCTTACGATGGGTTGAGCGTGCCCATAACACTATGAGCGGCGACCGCATCAATCCTGGCGGCGGGGCAATGCATGTGTTCTGCTCGGTGGCGGAACTTCCTGCCGGTTTCGGCCCAACGGTTGCGGCGGTGGGTAACTTCGACGGCGTCCATCGCGGGCATCGTGAGATTCTCGGCGCGGTAGTGGCGGAAGCGCGAGCCATGGGCGCGCGCGCCGTTGCCGTTACTTTTGAGCCGCACCCAGAACAGGTTCTGCGCCCCACGCTGGCGCCGAAACTGATCACGCCACAAGCTGAGCGAATGCGCTGGCTCGCGGAAACCGGAATCGATGCGGTGCTGGTTCTGCCGTTCGACGAGGCGCTCAAGAACCTTTCGCCGCGCGCATTTGTCGAGCAGATTCTTGTGGGCGCGCTCCATGTGCGGAGTATGCACGAGGGCCGAAATTTTCGCTTTGGACACAGCGCCGCTGCCGGCGTGGAGGAGCTGGCTGCGATGGGAGCAGAGCTTGGCTTCCGGGTGCACGCGCATGAAGCGGTGCGGGTGCGCGGCATGGAGGTATCCAGTTCCGCGATTCGCGCCTTGGTGACTGCGGGCGACGTGCGTCGCGCGCGCTGGCTCCTGGGCCGTCCCTTCGCCGTGCTCTCGACGCAGGCGCGCGGACGCGGCATCGGCACGCGCCTTCTGGTGCCCACCGTAAATCTGGCCGCATACGACGGATTGCTGCCGGCCTTCGGCGTCTACATCACGCGGCTCAAGATCAACGACCGCACGTTCCAGGCCGTGACCAATATCGGCAACCGGCCGACCTTCGGCGAGCCGTCTTTCGCGATCGAGTCGCACATTCTGGACTTTGAGCCGATGGAGATGAACGAAGAGACGCCCATCGATCTCGAATTTCTGATGCGCTTGCGCGGTGAGATCCAGTGGCCCTCGCCCGAGGCGCTCAAGGCGCAGATCTTCAAGGATGTGGCGCGGACGAAGCGGTATTTCCGGCGGTTGAAGTCAATCTGATTGCGTTCTTCGGTGCTGCCGGCGAAGCATCATCGTCTCCTGGGAATTCTTCGTCGTCTTTGCCGGCGATGGCGACACGCATGAAATCAATCCAGATGGGCAACGCGGTGACAGCGCCGGTTTCCTTTTCGCCGAGCGATTCGCGGCTGTCAAAACCAACCCACACGCCGCATGTGACCGAGGGCGAAAAGCCGAGAAACCACGCGTCGGTGAAATCCGAAGTTGTTCCTGTTTTGCCGCCGAGCGGATGATTCAACTTGGCGGCCGCTGCGCCCGTGCCGTGCGCCGTGACGCCGCGCAAAAGCGTCATCATGGTACGCGCGGTCTTCTGGTCGATGACTTCCTTGACGGCCGGCGTCTCCTGCCAGAGCGTAATGCCGTCGGCATTCGACACTTTGCGAATCAGGCGCGGCGCCACGCGGATGCCGTCATTGGGAAACACGGAGTAGGAGGCCACCTGCTCTTCAAGCGTGATCTCGACCGCGCCGAGCGCCACCGGCAGATAAGGCGGAATATTCTCAGTCACGCCGAAGCGGTGCGCTACGTCGATCACATTGTGCATGCCCACGCGCGCGGCGAGCTCGATAGCGGGAATGTTGCGCGACTCGGCAAAGGCGTTGGCGACCGTCATCGCGCCGCGGTAATCGCCCTCGTAATTGTGGGGAGTGTAGCCGCCGAAACTTGCCGGCGCATCGACGATGATGTCGGTGGGCTTGACGCCGTCCTCAATGGCCGCAGTGTAGACGTAGGGCTTGAAGCTGGAGCCGACCTGTCTCTCGGCCTGAGTCGCGCGATTGAAGACCGACAGCGCATAGTCGCGCCCGCCCACCATAGCCAGAACGTCGCCGCTGGTATTGTCCATGGCGAGAAGAGCGCCTTCGGCGCCGGAATCCTGCTCGAGCGTGGCGCGGCGCGCACCGGCTGCCGTAGCCATGGTCAGTCGCACATAAACGATGTCGCCGCGCCTGACAAGCACATCGCCGTAGCGCGCGCCGGTCCACTGCCAGTCGGCGGGAAGAATCACGATGTCGGAGCCTGCCTCGCCTGCGGGACCGATGCGCGCTTCGATCGCGAGCGGGAGAGCGCGCGTGACCAGCG
>JBAWFY010000283.1:0-3666 GCA_049592335.1 Occallatibacter sp. | reverse complement strand
ATTGCGCAGCACTATCGCAACGTCAGCTTCTCACCCAACATCTTCACGCCCTACCCTGGCATCCCCATTTGGCCGCAGCTCAAAGAAATGGGAGTGCGCGAACCCGCGTCCCTTGAGGAGTGGGGGAGACTTCCGCTCGGCAAGAATGTTCTCCCCTGGCTTCAGGGCGCTCAACTGAGCCGCCTGCAACGCATGCTCGATTACTTCATGGTCAACAACAATATTCGCAAAGCCATGCAGAACACGCGATTCACCGGGCGCATGCTCAACGCGCTGCTCAGCGTGCCCATGCAGTGGCGCTTGCGCAATCGCTTTTTCCATCTGCCTTGGGAAATCTGGCTGGCTCGCGCCACTGACCGGCTCGTCTCGCGGCGTTCGCTCATCACCGGCGTTCCGTTGCCGGCCAGTTCAAGGGAGGCTTGCTGAATGTCCAGCAAACAAATGGGCGATTCTCGTTCCGGTCTCGACGGCAGGGCCGATGTGCTCTTCACGCATTCGTGGCACCTGTGGAATGACGCGAAGCAGGCAGAACGCCATCAGCCCTACCCGCCGCTCGGGACTTTGTACGCTGCAGCGCTTGCGCGCGAGTCGGGTTTCTCTGTGGCTGTCTTCGACACCATGCTCGAAGATCCTGCGAGCGGATTCGTCGCCGCGCTCGACCGCCATCGTCCCCGCTTAGTTTTCATCTGCGAGGACAGCTTCAATTTTCTTTCCAAGATGTGCCTCTCGGTGGTGCGCGAGGTCAGCTTCGCCATGCAGGCCAGAGCCGCAGAGCGCGGGATCCCCGTCATCATTAACGGGTCCGACTCAACCGACAACGCGATCGACTATCTGCAACGCGGGTTTCTGGCTGTGCTTCACGGGGAGTGCGAGGCGACGCTCATGGAGTTCCTCGCCGCATACCTGCACAGAGACGAGGTATCCTCCTGGCAGTTCCCAGGATTGTTTTACCTCGGTGACGATGAGCGGCTCGTTTCTACGGGAGCACGCGGTTCGTCAATGGATCTGGATCATTATCCGTTTCCTGCGCGCGAACTGATTTCGATGGTTCGTTACGGCGATGTTTGGCAGAAGTATCACGGACGCACGTCGACAAACATCGTTGCCAGCCGAGGCTGCCCTTTTCGCTGCAACTGGTGCGCCAAACCGATCTTCGGCAACAAATTCGTGCTCCGGTCGCCCGACTCGGTCGCCGCTGAGATGCGTCTGCTCAAATTCACGTACGGTATCGATCACCTCTGGTTTGCGGACGACATCTTTGGGCTCAATCGCCATTGGGTGCAAGAATTCGCTCACTCGGTACACGCCAGACATGCCGCACTTCCCTTCAAGATTCAGTGCCGCGCCGATCTGCTGATCCCAGAGACAGTCGAAGCCCTGAAGCAAGCCGGCTGCGAGGAAGTTTGGATGGGAGCCGAATCCGGCTCGCAGGCCATTCTCAACGCCATGGACAAGGGGCTCACTGTGGCAGCCATTGAGCAGGCACGCGAGCGGCTCGCGAACGCGGGAATCCGCGCCGCGTTTTTCCTTCAGTTCGGCTATCCGGGAGAATCGCTCGCGGAAATCGAAGAGACGATCGCGTTGGTGCGCCGCTGCCGCCCCGACGATATTGGCGTCTCGGTATCGTACCCTCTTCCCGGAACCGTTTTTCACCAGCGCGTCCATCGTCAAATGGGACCGAAGCAGCACTGGCGCGACAGCGATGATCTGAGCGCTATGTTCCGCGCCGCTTACACCGACAATTTCTATCGTGCAGTGCGTAACGCACTTCACACCGAGGTAGATCTCTATACGATGTCGCACGACCAGAGTGCACGGAATCGTCTGCAGACGATGTGGGACGAGGTTTATCGGATAGAAAAGCATTCTCGCAACCTATTCCCCACGCAACTGCCCGTGCTCGAAAACGGCTCTCACGGCGAGCTTGCGGCCTGCGCGCACGAAGCTGCTGAAACCCGCATCGATGGATGCGCCGTTTAGCGCGGAAAGGAGGCTTTGTGGATCTGCTGCTAACGCACGGTTACTTCCTTTTTGAAGACCCCAAGGAGCGTCAGATCATGAAGCCGTATCCGCCGCTTGGGATTTTGTATATCTGCTCCCATCTGCGCAGCCGCGGTTTCTCGGTTGAAGTCTTTGACAGCACGTTTCAAAGCCGGGATGCGCTGCGCCAGCGTCTCCGCAGCGGCAACCCATCCGTGATCGGAATCTATGCCAACCTGATGACGCGCTCCAATGTGGTAAAGATTCTCAGCGAAGCCAGGCAGGCGGGATGGAAGACGATTGTGGGCGGCCCGGAACCGGGCGCATACGTCGACGAATACCTTGAAGCAGGCGCGGACGTAGTGGTTTTCGGCGAAGGCGAGCTGACGCTTGAGGAGGTCCTGCCCGCGTTGTCCGGCAACGATCCAACCGCTCTCGACAGCATCGCGGGAATTGCATTTCGCGCCAGCGACGGCTCCACGCGGCGCAATGAATCGCGGGCGCAAATTGCCGATCTTGACGCGCAACCCTGGCCGGCGCGGGACGCCATAAATGTCGATCGCTACGTCGAGACCTGGCGCACACACCACGGCAAGGGCTCGGTTTCTTTGATTACGGCACGTGGCTGCCCTTTTCGCTGCCAGTGGTGCAGCCATCAGGTGTTCGGACAAACGCATCGCCGGCGTAAGCCCGAGCTGGTCGCCGACGAGCTTGAATTTCTTATCGACCGCTACAAACCCGACATGCTCTGGATTGCCGACGACGTTTTCACGATCAATCATGATTGGCTCCGCCGCTGGAAACAAGAGCTCGATCGGCGCAAAATTCACATTCCGTTCGAGTGCATCTCACGTGGCGACCGCTTGACCGAAGAAGTAATCGGCATCCTGGCCGAGCTGGGCTGCTTCCGTCTTTGGATCGGGTCCGAAAGCGGGTCGCAGCGCATCCTCGACTCGATGCAGCGCGGCGTTCAGGTCAAGGCTGTGCGCGAGGCAAACGCTCTCTGTCGCCAATACGGCATCCAGACCGGCATGTTCCTGATGTGGGGCTATGAGGGCGAGGAGATCGAAGACATCGAACAGACCATCGAGCACGTCCGGCTCTCGCGGCCCGACACGTTTCTGACCACCGTCTCTTATCCGATCAAAGGAACTCCCTACTACAACAAGGTGGCCTCGCGCCTGATTCAGATCAAGCCCTGGGGCGAAACCTCAGACCGCGAGCTCGATATTGCCGGCCGCCGCCCCCGCGAATTCTATCGCGTCGCAGACGAACTTTTGCGCCTCGAAATGGAACTGGAACAAACCCGGACAAGTCTTGACCGTGCCGCAGATCCACCGCCTCGCATCCGGGAACTCGAGACATCGATTGCCGAGCGCCGTCAGGCTCTTTATGCCTGGCCCGCCCAGCCGGAGGTGGTTCCTTGTCACTAGAACTCTCCAACACGGCGAACGCGGTTCCAGCCGGAGAGGCCTTCGACCGCATCGCCGTTCAGTACGACGAGATATTCACGAACTCTTCCATCGGAAGAGCGCAACGTGGGCTTGTGTACCGCGAGTTGCAGCCTATCTTCGTTCGCGGCAGCCGCATTCTCGAACTCAATTGCGGCACCGGAGAAGATGCTCTTCACTTCGGCGATCGGGGCGTCGAAGTTCTCGCCTGCGATGCTTCGCCCGCCATGATCGG
>JBAWFY010000282.1:0-4094 GCA_049592335.1 Occallatibacter sp. | reverse complement strand
GCTCTGGGGCGGCGACGTGATGTGCCCCTCGGGCACCGGCCGCTTCATCGCCGACTCGTGGTTCTCCGACGAGCCGCTGCCTACCGCATACACGCATCCTGCCGCAGGACGCCTGCGCGAATCCGGCGGCGTCGGAGGCAAAACGATCGATCGCGACGCGGTCGAAGCGTATCTCCACGCGACCGATCTACCTGCGGCCATTGCCGGCCTGCGCAAGGAAGCTGCCCATTGCCCCGAACTGCGCCGCGCTTATCTCGCGGGGCTCGCCGATTCGCTCAACGTGATGTGGGACCTCGCGATGGAAGTTTGCGGCAAGGGCGATCCGGTTCCCTACGCGCGCGCCGTTGAAGCTTCGACCGCCAAACCGCCTGAGCCTTCGCGGCCCCAAGCCAAGCGCGAACGCATCGCCGAGCTGCTCGGCCGCGCCGGCCACTCGACGGCGCAATCGGGCGGCATTCTCGCGGCTGTCGATGCCTGGCGACGCCAGCGCGTTACACCGATGGCTTCGGTGAAAGCTCTCGGCCAGGCCGTCATCGCCCACTTTGACGCACTCTCGGCGAAAAATCTCGTCCCGCATCTGCCGCAGGAGCTCGCTGCCGTTCCCCGCGCCAACATCGATTTCCTGCCCATCAAAGAAGCATGGTTTTCAGGCTCTATGAATTACATCGGCCGTGCGCGCAACGCATCAGGTTCTCCACTCTACGAGGCCAGCTACGAGATCAATGCCTCGCTCGAAATTTCGTATCCCGAGTTCGAGCAGCTCGTCAGCCACGAAGTCGTGCCCGGCCACGTGACCACCTTCGCGTATTTGCAAGACTTGTATGTGCGCGGCAAGGCCGGATTCGAAGCCACGGTCCTCACCATGAACACCCGCGCCGCTACGCTGTTTGAAGGCATCGCCAACAACGCCATCCTCATCGCGCATGGCATCACAGAAGTCGATCAACTACCCGATGAAGACCTGCAGATCGGCGTGCTTCTCGCACTGCTGCAAGACGACGCTAAAAATCAGTCCTCTTATATGACATGGGGCGAAGGCCGCGCGCAGCAGGAAGTCGCCGCCACGCTGCGGCGCGATTTTCTCGTCACTGAAGAGCGCGCCAACAAGCTCTCCGGTGCATGGGGCCAGCATCCGCTGCTGGGGAGAATGTATCTGCCCGCCTACCGCGCCGGAACCGACAAAGTCGCCGAGCTGCGCCGCAAGCATCCAGCAGTCAAAGTGCTTCCCGCGCTCTACGGGTGCCAGGGCCTCGTCGACATCCAAACCATCGATCACGTATTGACCAGCTAACTCCTGTGTTTCTTCAGTGACCTGTTATTCAGTTTTGTTGCTCACCCGGAAGTTCGGCTGATTCCAAGAGCGCTAGCAAGTAAAGGCCCCTTAAGGTCGGACGAAAACAGTGCTCTTCGGGAGATTGGCGCATTGTGTTCCTCACAGATTCATAGGCTAGACCGAAGCCGCTCAGGCGCGCACCTAGCGAGATTCGATCATCAGCATGGATTTTTAATGCGTCTGCCATCAGCTTGAACCCTCCGAAACGCTCAGTGAAAAAATCTGCCTTATTCAGGTTTGGTGGCGCGTCGCGGTTGGCGTCTCTCAGGAGCTTCAACATCTGAATATCGTGCGTCCCGAGCCGGGCAAGATCGTGAATGTACGACGCCAGGTCCTCTTGTCTGTGCTTGTTCTCTTCGGAAGGAAAACATCCTTGTGCAGCGACTCGTGCCAGCAAGCGGGCGTAGTCTTCATTCACGGCGCGAGCAGACTCTTCCATCAATGTCGTCATTGCACGTTTGAACCAATCGGTATCAAACGCACTCTCCAAATCCTTCGGCCATCTTTCCTGAGTTCGCTGAAGCTCATCGCATAGAGCAACAATTGCAATCCAGATTTTCTCTCTGCTTCCGTAACTTTCCGCAATGCTCTTTGCGATACTCCCCACCTTGAAAATAGGCGAGACAATTCCCCCGACCTGCAAAGCAGCGCCGATTCCGTCGAAGCCGCCGTCCTTTGCAAGCTCACGAATCTTCTCCAATGGGTCATCTATCGCCATCAAAGTCCCTCGTACTGCTCAGTGATTGCAGAAGATGCTCTCGGAAACGCGAATCGCCCGCTTGCACTTCGGACATATGCGGTGGATTCCCCACCGATCAGCCCATTTGGCCTTTGTAGCTCGCTTACAGCTCCCTTTGCATCCCGTCGATCTTGCTGATCTCATAGATCCTCCAGAATTTCTGCCTCACGATAGCAGACATTCGACGGTGAGGCACGGGTTCGCGTGGAAAACATTTTGGCCCAGAATCTTGCCAATACGCGCCAATGGCGGGTGGGTTGGATTTTCGGGAAAACAAACTCACTACGACAAGGAGTGCCCACGATCCCGATTTTGGAACCTGGGAACCGCGAACATCGGCATTTGTCGGCTACGCCCCAGCCAGCGCCGCATGTCCTAAAGGAGAATCGGCTTCCGGCTGGCTCTCACTCGCAGCCGACGGCGCCACCGGCACATGCGCCAGCTCCCACGCCGCCCGGTCTTTGAGCAGACGCGCCACCAGAGCCGTGTGCATGGCGTGGCCGGCGCGCATCGCCACCACGTGGCCTTCGAGGCGGCGCCCAGCCAGCGCCAGATCGCCGATCAGGTCCAGCACCTTGTGCCGAACATACTCATCGGAAAAACGCAGCGGCCCGTTCTCCGGCCCGTCCTTGCCGAGAACGATCGCATTCTCCGGGCTCGCGCCGCGAATCAAACCCATGTCGCGCAGCTTGCGCTCGTCGGCTTTGTAACCGAACGTGCGCGCCGGCGCAATCTCCGTCCCGTACATCTCCGCAGCGAGATCGACGCAGGTTTTTTGCTGGCCGATGGGCGCGGGAAAGTCGATGGTGTAGGTGATGCGATAGCCGCTGCCGGGATAAACGCCGATGAACTTCTCGCCCTCGTGCACTTCTACCGGTTGCAGAATGCGCAGCGTCTCGCGCCGCCGCCGCTGCGCGCGAATGCCGACGCGCTGAAAGGCCTCAACGTAAGGCAGCGCGCTGCCATCGAGAATCGGCAGCTCCAGATTGTCGATTTCGACAATCACGTTGTCTAGCCCCGAGCCGATAAACGCCGACAGCAGATGTTCGGTGGTCGAGATCAGCACGCCCTGGCGCATGAGGCTTGTCGCGTAGCTGACCTTTGCGACGTTGCGCCCGGTAGCCGGAATCTCGAAGTTGTCGAGGTCGGTGCGCCGGAAGACGATGCCCGAACCCGCCGCAGCTGGCAGCAGCCGCATAGTCACGGGAGCGCCGGAATGCAGGCCCACGCCCGAAAACTCGAGCGGCGCCCCGATCGTCTGTTCGAAATGCGCAGGTTGAGACAAGCAACCTTTCCCGTCGGCCAGCAACCACTGGCTGCTCTTTAGATTAGACGGCGCGGGAGAATCCTGTCCTGTGGCAGTTTTGCCACAGTGTGACTCTCTACATCCACTTTAGCCAGCCTCCCAGGTTCACCCGATAAGCCAATCTAAATATCGTAGAATCAGAAAGTCCCACCGGCCGCGTGACGTAAGCGGGAGAGGAAAAGCGCACATGCCAAACGCACTCGAAGCCGACTTTCCCATGCGCGCCTTGCTGGCCGGGGCGCGGCGCAAAGAGCGCTCTCTCCTCGATCTTGCGTGCAAGCTCGTCCTGGCCGAGTCGCCCTCCGACGCGAAGTCCGCGGTCGATGCCTGCGTTGCCCTGGCCGCCGCGCACTTCAAGCAACTCGGCGGCCGCGTTAAACTCCACCGTCAACCGCTCCACGGCAACATTCTTGAAGTCCGCTTCGGCCAGCCTCACTCCGGTTTGCCTCGATCCGCCCGCGCCGACATCAAGCCCATCCTCCTCCTTGGCCATCTCGACACCGTATGGCCGCTCGGCACGCTCCAGTCCATGCCCTGCCGCATCCGCAACGGCCGCCTCTGGGGTCCCGGAACCCTCGACATGAAGACCGGCGTGGCAATGGCCGCAACCGTCATCGAGCTGCTCACTGAAGCCGATCTGTTGCGCCGCGAGATCGTCATCCTGCTCAACAGCGACGAAGAGATCGGCAGTCCCGTGTCGCGTCCCATCACAGAAG
>JBAWFY010000281.1:0-3955 GCA_049592335.1 Occallatibacter sp. | reverse complement strand
AAAACGCCGGGAAGGCGGCGATGAACACGAGTAGGGGGAGAAATGGTTTCAAGGTTCCTTCAGTTTGCCCCGTATTTTCCAATTTTCTCAAGAATTCGCTTCCCTACGGAAAGCTCAGACTGTTTTTTGGATGCGGATTCCCATCCGGCAGGCCGGTTCGCTCGCCTCCTGCTGCCTATTCCCTATTCCCCGCTCCCTGTTCTATCGTCAAAGGCGTATGGCTGCCACTGCCGCGATCCCCGCTCCCCGCCCCGCTCCTGAAGCCGAAGAGATTTACCGCCGCTGGATTCAGTTCCTCGACGACGAGTTCACGCGCCACAGTTCACCGGAGCGCCGGGGCGAAATTGTGCGCGACCAACTCTATCAAATCTATCTGGGCCGTCCCCACGGCGGGAAGCTCAATCTCACGCTCACCTCGGAGTTGCCCGGCAACGTGGTCAATCTCTCGCTCGATCCGCAAAACATCACCCTGGAAGCGGAGCACTATGCCGAAGTCGATCGCAAGTGCTACGCCGAGCGCAAGCCCCTGCTCTGGTTCTGGCAAATGTTCGATCGCTCGCCCATCGGCCTCAATCACTGGCTGGGATTGCGCTTGCGCTGTATGTTGGCCCGCCACATCTTCGAGCACGTCGGCGCAAGCGTCAAAATCTACCACGGCATCGACCTCACCTACGGCTACAACCTCTCCATCGGCGACGGCGTCACCATTCGCCAGCGCGCTCTGCTCAACGACCGCGGCGGCATCACCATCGGCGACAACGCCATCATCGGCTCCTACGCGCGCATCTACTCCTTCTGGCACGATCCCAGCGATTACAGCAAAGTTCGTCTCGAGCACACAGAGATCGGCGCCGGCGCCCACATCGCTACGCACGCCATCGTCCTCGCCGGCCAGAACGTCGCGCCTGGCGACTCCGTCGGCACCTTCCCCGACGATCGCGTGTAGCTCTCTATGGTTTCAACGCGTTTACGCCGCCGTGCAAAGCACGTCGCGGGCAGCCTCGCAGAAGTGACTTAGGTCACTGTAAGAGCTAGAATCCGTTAGCGAAGATGGGAACTGCCCTTAGGCTCATCCGGCAAGCGCAGTTCGTTTGCTGTCGTTTTGACCGTTCTCCTTCACCTCCGGGCGTACCACGGCCCGCTTCACCGACAAGCCTTAAATCAGGAGGCCTGCGATGACCGCCGAGATCATTCACCGGCTGCATTTTGCCTTCACTATCACGTTTCATTACCTGTTCCCGCAACTTACCATGGGCTTGGCCCTGCTGATTGTGGCCATGAAGACGGCGGCCTTGCGCACCGGGAGTGAAACGTGGGATCGCGCAGCGCGTTTCTGGGGCCGAATCTTCGCCATCAACTTTGTCATGGGCGTGGTCACCGGCATTCCCATGGAATTCCAGTTCGGCACCAACTGGGCGCGCTTCTCGCAACTCTCGGGCGGCGTCATCGGCCAGCCGCTGGCCATGGAAGGCGTCTTCAGCTTCTTTCTCGAGTCGGCGTTTCTCGGCCTGTTTCTCTACGGCGAAAAGCGCATCTCGCCGCGCATGCACTGGTTCTCCGCATTCATGGTGTGGCTCGGCTCTTGGATTTCAGGCTTCTTCATCATCGTGACCGACGCGTGGATGCAACATCCGGTGGCCTACTCGCGCCTGCCCGACGGCCGCTTTGAAGTGCTCAGTTTCTGGCAACTGATGCTCAATCCCTGGGCGCTCCTGCAATACGCGCACAACATGACCGGCGCAGTCGTCACCGCGGCCTTCGTGGTGAGCGCTGTGGGCGCGTTCTATCTGCTCGAAGGCCATCGCCAGGAATACGCACGCATCTTTCTCAAGGTCGGCGTCATTGCCGGCGTCATCGCGTCGATTGCGATCATCTTTCCCACGGGGGACCTCGCTGGCAAATACGTGGCCCGCAACCAGCCCGCGGCCATCGCCGCCATGGAAGGACTCTTTAAATCCGAAATCGGCGCGCCCATCGTGCTGATCGGCCAACCGAATGAGGAGACGGGCCAGATCGACAATCCCATCGTCGTGAACAACGTGCTCAGCTTTCTCATTTACGGGACCACGAAGGCTGAGGTCGAAGGGCTCGATCAGATTCCGCGCGACCAGCGGCCCGGCGCTCTCCCGCTGCTTTACTACAGCTACCACATCATGGCGGGGCTGGGTACGTGGTTTGTGCTGTTGATGATCGTGGCTGCGTTTCTATTGTGGCGCGGGCGATTGCACACCTCGCGCTGGGTGCTGTGGGCGCTGCTGTTGAGTTTTCCGCTGCCCTACATCGCCAACACCGCCGGATGGATGACCGCCGAACTGGGGCGTCAACCATGGCTTATCTACGGATTGATGCGCACCAGCGAAGGGTTTTCGCAGACGGTCTCCGCTAGCAACGGACTGTTTACGCTGATGGGCTTCATGGGGCTCTACATGCTGCTGGGCTTGCTGTTCACGGTACTCGTGTATCGCGAAATCAGCACCGGCCCCGAGCCAACAATGCGAGCCGCGGAAACCGTTGCCGCTGACTGAGCAATTTCCATTGCAAGCTGCGATGTATGTACTACGAACTGAAACATGAGGTTCTCGATCATGATGGGCTTTATCTGGTTCTGGCTGGTTGCCGTGATGATTGTCGGCTACGTCGTGCTCGACGGCTTTGACCTGGGCGTGGGCGTGCTGCATCTTTTTCTGGCGCACACCGAACCCGAGCGCCGTGCCACGCTCGCCTCCATCGGGCCGGTCTGGGACGGCAACGAGGTCTGGCTGCTCGCTGGCGGCGGCACGCTCTACTTCGCCTTTCCGCTCCTTTATGCCTCGGCCTTCTCGGGCTTCTATTTGCCGCTCATGATCGTGCTCTGGCTGCTCATTCTGCGCGGCGTGAGCGTAGAACTGCGCAACCACATTGACGTCGGAGTCTGGCGCGCGCTGCTCGACGGCGTCTTCGGCTTCGCGAGCGCTCTGCTCACCATCTTTTTTGGCGCAGCCCTCGCCAACGTTCTGCGCGGTGTGCCTCTCAATCCCGACGGCTACTTCTTCCTGCCGCTCTGGACCAACTGGAAGCCCGGCATTGCGCCCGGCATTCTCGATTGGTACACGGTCATCGGCGGCCTCGTCGCGCTCGTCGCGCTCACGCTGCACGGAGCGCTGTGGCTCTCGCTCAAGACCTCCGGCGATCTCGAACAACGCGCGCGCAACGTGGTGACGCCGCTGTGGCTGGTGCTCGTCGCCCTCACTGTCGTCAGCCTTTTCGCCACCATCGCCGTACGCCCCGCGAGCCTGGACAACTATTTCAATTACCCATTCACGTTTGCCATCCCCGCAGGCGTGATCGCTTCGCTCGCCGCGCTCTGGTTCTGGAATCGCAATGAACAACCTTTGAAAGCGTTCCTCGCCTCCTGTGTGTATCTCTTCTTCATGCTGGCCGGAGCCTGCTGGGGCGTGTATCCGGTCCTCCTGCCCGCCACAACCGGCTCAGTGAACGACATTACGCTCGCGCGCGCAATCTCCGGACCGCACACGCTGGCCGTAGGCCTCGCCTGGTGGCTCTTCGGCATGGCCCTCGCCGTCAGCTACATCGTCTTCGTCTATTCCCGCTTCAAAGGCAAGGCGGATGCGGCAGCAAGCGGCCACTGACGGCGCGCGAAGATCGAGCGCACTCGAGGCCCGCCGCGAGTTCAAACAGCAAAGAAATCTACGATTGACGCTGCCAAACCAGCGCGATTACGATTCTCCCCACCATGGCAAACTCAAATGGCGGCGACTCGAACGCAAACAGCTGGCCCGGATTCCTCTCGGAACTCACGAAGAGCTTCCTGATCCTCAGAGACATCTTCGGCTACGCTCTTCCCGGCGCGGTGTTTTTTGCAATCGGCCTGTTATCGGGAAACATCAAGCTCCAACAATTGCAGTCTCTCCTTCAGCCCTATCAGAATCAGATTCCATGGTGGCTGGCTCTGATC
>JBAWFY010000280.1:0-3493 GCA_049592335.1 Occallatibacter sp. | reverse complement strand
GTACCACCAGTTGGTCCCCAGGCCGGCAAAGGCAGATCCGTTGTTGCCCGCGCCGGAGGTAAACGAATAGAGGATCTCGGAGAATCCGTGCGGCCCAGGATTGGCCATCACGCTGACACCCTGAGGGACCATCACGAAGATCGCGGCGAAGGTGAGAATGATGAGCGGGAAGATGAGCGCGTAGAGCATGGCCATCTTCACGTCATAGGCTTCGATCTTTTTGCCGAGATATTCGGGCGTGCGGCCCACCATGAGGCCGGCGATGAAGACCGCGAGCACAACAAAGACCAACATGCCATACATGCCGGAGCCCACGCCTCCGAAGACCACCTCGCCGAGCATGATATTGGCGAGCGGCACCATGCCGCCGAGCGGAGTAAAGCTGTCGTGCATGGAGTTGACGGCGCCGCAACTGGCGTCGGTGGTAATCGTGGCAAACAGCGTGCTTTCGGCAATGCCGTTGCGTACCTCTTTGCCTTCCATGTTGCCGCCTGGCGCGGTCGCGGTGCGCGTCTGCACTGCTCCATGAATGAGCGGATGCGGATGCGCCTCGGCCCAGTAGCACACGGCGAAGCCGACGGCAAAGAGGAAGTACATGGCGGCGAATACCGCCCAGCCGTGCCCGCGCGAGCCGGTCATGCGGCCCAAGGTATAAGTGAGACCCGCGCCTATCATGAAGATGGACACGATCTGCATAAAGTTCGAGAGCGGGGTGGGGTTCTCATAGGGGTGGGCGCTGTTGGCGTTGAAGAAACCGCCGCCGTTGGTGCCCAGCATCTTGATGGCTTCCTGCGAAGCCACCGGACCCTGTCCGATGGTCTGCGTGCTGCCTTCGACGGTATGCACGACGGTGTAGGCGTGCAGATTCTGCGGAACCCCCTGCCAGACCAGGAGAAGCGCGTAAACAATGCAGATGGGCGTGAGGACGTAGAGTAGCGTACGCGTCATGTCCACCCAGAAGTTGCCGATGGTGGCAGAACTGGTCCGCTTGATGCCGCGGATCAGGGCGATGGCAACAACGATGCCAGCCGCAGCCGACCAGAAGTTGTGCGTTGCCAGTCCAACCATTTCGGTGAGATAGCTCATGGTCGATTCGGGCGTATAGAACTGCCAGTTCGTATTCGTGGTGAAGCTGGCTGCCGTGTTCCACGCAAGATCGGGACCCACGGCCGCCAGGTGCTGCGGGTTCCAGGGCAAAAACTGTTGCAGCCGCTCGATCGCATACGTGAACACCAGCGTAACCGCCGCGAAGCCCAGCATGGCAAAGGTGTACTCGCGCCAGTTCATCTCCTTGTCGGCGCGCACGGCGCAGAGCTTGTAGATGAGGCGCTCGAAGGGACGAAGCACCGGGTCGAGCCAGGTGCGCTCGCCCTCGATAACGCGCGCCATGTAGATACCCGCCGGACGAACCATGGCCAGCAGGATGATCGAGTAGATGGCGAATTGCAGCCAGCCGTTTACGGACATGTCAGAATTTCTCCGGGAACAGCATCGTCAGGGTGAGATAAACGAGCAAGAGAATGGAGAGAGCGAGGCCGGTTGCCGAAATCCAATCCATGTGCATGGGCTACCTCAACTTTTGGCATGCCTTGACGTAGAGAAACGCCAGGGCGAAGAAAACGGCGGTGTAGAGCAGCATGAGTACGTCTTGCATGCGTATCTCCAGAGTTTCAGCCGGCATCGTCGCCGGCCCGATTGCTAAAAGCATTACTTCGGTTGGATGCGGGTGGGGCTCGCTGGAACGGGCGCAGGAGCTTGCGCTGCGGTCCCGCTATAGCGTCACCATCGCCTCAACTAGAACTGATTCTGAGTTCCAACACCTTTGAGTATCGAAAAGATTTCCTAAATAAGTTGTAAGGATCGTGGCCAGGCAGCGACCGGTTTTCCAGAGGCCGCCAGCTGCAAAGAGACTTAGTTCGCAATGCAAGATGGAGGACGCGCGCTGCTCTATTCCTCGTTGCCGATCCAGCCCTCGGGAATAAAGCGATAACCGACCCACGGCTCGGTCTGAATATACTGGCGGCCGGTTTCGGTTTCGAGCTTCTTGCGCAGCTGGCCGACGAAGACACGGAGATATTCAGGCTGATGCGCCGATTGCGCGCCCCAGATCGTAGTCAGCAGAGCGCGGTGTGTCATCACCTTGCCGGCATTGCGCGCCAGGTGCAGCATCAATTCGAATTCTTTAGGCGTGAGGTGAATGGGCTTGCCCTGCACAGTGATTGCGTGCGCCAGCGAGTCCACCACGAAATCGCCGATTTCGAGAGCGGCCATGGTGCGCTCGGGAGCGCGGCGCAGATGCGCGCGCACGCGAGCCTGCAGCTCCTGAATGCCGAAGGGCTTGGTCACATAGTCGTCGGCCCCGGCGTCGAGCGCCTCCACCTTGGAGCGTTCGTGCTCACGCACGGAAAGAATCAGCACCGGCGTGGCGCCCCGCGCGCGAATAAAGCGGCAGACATCTACTCCGCTCATGCCGGGCATCATCAGGTCGGTGATGACCAGGTCCGGCGCCCAGTCGCGAAAAACGCGCAACCCTTCGTCGGGATCGTTGGCTGTGCGCACATCGTAGCCCTGCGCGGAAAGTGCGGCGCGCAGTACCCGCGTAATCTGCGGTTCGTCATCGATGACCAGAATGCGTCCGGGCATGTCGTTCTTCTTTCTTAACAAGCAGCGGAGCCGGCGGCGTTGGCGGAGTTAAGGCATACCCAGCAAGCCCAGGCTCGGTGGGCGGCGGATTGTCGCGTCGTTGGCTCACTGGAAGCTTACATCATTGCGCGGCGCGCGATTCCACAGAACGCTGTCGGCATTTATGATGCGGAGAAGGATACCCATGAACAAACGCGCCGAATCCGAGCAGATGCTCCGCTGGTTGCTGGCCAGCTTTGCGGCCATGCTCACAACGGTTCTGCTGGCGTGGCTGGGAGCGAACTCGACAACCGCTGGCATGGTGTTTCTGATTTTGGTGGTGTGGTCGGCGAGCCAGGCCGGGATCGCTCTTTCGCTTTATATGGCGGCCCTCTGCGCCATTTCCTTCGATTATTTCTTTTTGCCGCCCGTGCATACCTTTCGCCTGGCAGGCCCGCAGGCCTGGGTAGCGATGGCCTCTTTCGCGATCGGTTCGGTTGTCGTGAGCCGGCTGGCGGAACGGGCACGGCAGCAAACCATCGAAGCCGAGCAGCGGCAGGCCGACGTGGGGCGGCTTTACTCTCTCAGCCAGGAAATGATGTTTTTTGAGGATGCTGCGCGTCTCATCCGCAATCTGCCCGGTTTGATCCAGCGCATCTTCGAGCTTGAGGGCGTGGTTCTGTACGTTCGCGACCAGGACCGGTTTTATTCCGCGGGAGGCGAACCGCCGGCCAGTCTGCGCGCGAGCATGCAGGCGCAGACAGAAGGCATGAACCCCACACTGGTGCCGCTCGACGGCTACCACTCCACTGCGCTGATGCTGGGATTGCGCTCGGTTGGCGGATTGGCGTGGCGGCCGGCGGTCTTGTCG
>JBAWFY010000279.1:0-3732 GCA_049592335.1 Occallatibacter sp. | reverse complement strand
AAGGTCGGACCTGCGCTTTTGCACCAGCTCCGAAATCTTGACTGGATGGGTGAACTTCGAGACCGGCCGCTTGCCATTTCGAACCGCCGAGATGGCCGCCAGGAATTCCTTGATGTTCAGCGGTTTGGCGAAATAGTCGTCTACCTGGTTGCGAATGGCCCTTATCGCGGAGTCGATGTCGGGATAACCGGTAAGGATGAAGGTGCATGCCTGGGGCTGCACGCGGCGCATCGCGCCCACCACCGTGAATCCGTCTCCAGGCTCGCCAATATTCAAATCGGTGAGCAGAACGTCGAAGGGCTGTTTGCCGATCAGTTCCAGCGCTTCGGGAACACTGGCTACAGCCGACACTTCGAACCCGCTGTATACCAGAACGCCTTCAAGCGACCGCAATACAGCCAAATCATCGTCCACACAAAGAATCCGGGTAGTCCCCACAATCAATGTGATGCTTAGCGGGAGCAATGCGCTGCGGGCCGTGGAAGTCCTTTGGACCGCGTCTCATCCACCGGCTTGCCAGTCCTGCTTCAGAGCGGTGACGGGACGATGCGCCTCCGCACCATGCCCGCTCAAATGCTTGAAAAAGAGACCACTTTTGAGGATCGGCCTGGTATTGCAACGAGTTGGAGGGGGTTGAGGGCATTCGTCCCTCCGGAATGTAGAGCAAACTGGAACCCGGCCTCTGGACAGAAAACGATCTCCTGCTGTTCATCTGTGTAGCCTTCTTGGCGCCAACCGCTCAATGGCCGGCTGCTCGCTTGTCTGGGGCAGAACTATAATCGGCCCATGCCGCTTCTTCCTGGCGATGCACGACTGCGCACGCTCATCCTGCTTGCAGGCGGGGCGCTGCTGCTGTTCGCCTTTCTGGGCGCGCTGCAGGCGTTCAATGTTTCGGAGGTGCGCTTCCTCGATCCGGTGACTTCGGGAGAGACGCTGGCTTTCGTGGGCCTCATCGTGCTTGTGTTTCTGCTGTTGATGCTCCTGGTGACACTGCTCTTCAGGAACATCCTTAAGCTCTATGCCGATCAAGGCTCGATCGCATTAGGGACGCGGCTGCGGACGCGCATGGTGCTGGGCGCAGCGCTGATCGCGCTGATTCCCGCGGTGTGCATGTTTCTGTTCAGCTTTCTGCTCTTGAACCGGTCGATCGACCGCTGGTTCTCGCAGCCCACTTCAGACGTGCGCGAAGACTCGATGCGCGTGGTGCTGGAGATGGCGCAATATGCCACGGCCAATGCACGCGTGGAAGCGGAATCGATTGCGGCTACAGGCGCGGCAGATAAGTCTCTCACCGATCTGGAGGCGGAGCTGGTTTCGCATCGCATCACGCTGGAAGGCGGCTTCGCGGTGGTTTACGACCAGAACCGGAAATTGCTGGCAAGCTTTCAGGAGCCGCCGGAGTCGAGTGCGGCGAGCCTGGAGCCATGGCTCGATGCACAGGACGGCGGCGCCACGCTGCGCGGGCCATTGGGGCAGATTCTGTTCGCTTGCGCACAGCGCGGCGAGGAGAATCTTTTGCGGGTTGGCGGGCAAGAGTATGTGCTGGGCATGGCGGCCACTGGGTCGGGCAAAGTGGTGGTCGTGGCTCAGCCAGTGCCTCAGGGACTGAGCCAGATCATGGCTCATATACGCTCCGGCGCCAGCGAATACCGCCAACTGTACCGATCGCGGAACCGGGTGCGCACGGTATTTATTTTGATGCTGCTGCTAATTACGGCCTTCGTATTTTTCTCGAGCGTGTGGCTGGCCTTGTTTCTCTCGAAGCAAATCACGCGGCCCGTGGAGGCGCTGGCCGACGCCATGGACGAGATTGCCGAGGGCAAATACGAGCATCGCGTCTCCGCGGTAGCCACGGGAGAGATGGCGGACCTGGTGCGCTCGTTCAATCACATGGCCGGGGATCTCGAAGCCAGCCGCCAAATGGCCCAGAGTGCGCAGGCGCAATTGACCGCAGCCAACCGCGCGGTGGAAGAGCGGCGGCGGGAACTCGAGACGATCGTTGAGACCATTCCTTCTGGCGTGGTGACGCTCGATGAGACCGGAGTGGTTTTGCAGGCTAATCGGGCCTTTGCCGCACTGATGGGCCTTAAAGAAAACGCCGCCCTGACCGGTGAAAAGATCGGGAGCCTGCTGCCCGGCGAGTGCCAGGAGGATCTGGCCGGCGTGATCCGGCGCGGGCAGCGCATGGGCGCGGCATCGGCTGAAGTGGAGTTTCATGCCCGTGGGCGCATCGTGCATCTGGCCATTACCAGCGCTCGGCTCGAACTCGCGCCAGGCAAAACCGGCTCGGTGCTGGTGATGGAAGACACGACGGAACTGCTGCGCGCACAGCGGCAACTGGCGTGGAAGGAAGTGGCGCAGCAGGTGGCGCACGAGATCAAGAATCCGCTGACGCCGATCGCGTTAAGTGCGGAGCGCATCGGCAAACATCTGGATCGCGGGCAGGTGGAGTCGCCGGGCATTATCCGGAAGTGCAGCGAGGTGATTCTGGGCTGCGTGGGCACGCTGCGCACGCTGGTCGATCAGTTTTCGTCGCTGGCGGAGTTCCCTGCTCCGCAGCCGCGCGCCTGCTGCATGAACAGAATCGTCGAAGAGGCCCTAGCGCTCTTCGGCGGGCGTTTGGAAGGCATCACGGTGCAACGCGATCTCGGGGCCGATCTGCCGGCAGTTCTCGTCGATCCCGAGGCCATTCGCCGCGCGCTGGCGAACCTGATCGACAACGCGGCCGAAGCTATGCAGGGCGGCCTGCTGCGCATACTCCGCGTGGGCACGGCGCTGGCTGAAGAGGGAACTGCCGTGGAAGTGACTGTCGCCGACACAGGGCCCGGACTGACCGAAGAGATTCGCGAGCGGCTGTTCCTGCCCTTCTATTCCACCAAGCAGCGCGGCACGGGACTGGGCCTCTCCATCGCGGCCAAAATCATACAGGAGCACGGCGGCACAATCAGCGCGGAATCGAACTCGCCCAAGGGAGCGCGTTTCATCGTGCGCCTGCCGGTTTCCGAATCCGGCGCCGAGGCGGTTGCGGCAGCGGACGGCAGCACGGAGAAGATTGCCCGATGAACCATATTCTGGTGGTGGACGATGAAGCGGAGATTCGCAGCTCGCTCGAAGAGATTCTGCGCGAAGAGGGCTACAGCGTAGCCGGGGCCGCAAATGCCGAAGATGCGATGACGCTGCTCGGCGACGTACCCTACGACGTGGTTCTGCTCGACATCTGGCTGCCGGGGCGCGACGGACTCGGGATGCTGCGCGAAATTTGCGCGTGGCCTTCGGAAACACGACCCGAAGTGGTGATGATCAGCGGCCACGGCACGATTGAAGCCGCAGTGAAAGCCACCAAGCTGGGCGCATACGATTTTCTCGAAAAGCCACTTTCGCTCGAGCGCACGCTGCTGGTGATAAAGAACGCCGTGGAGGCACGACGGCTGCGCGCGGAGAACGTCGAGTTCAAGCGGCAGTTCAGCGCCGCTGCCGTGCTCACCGGCGAGAGCGTGCCGATGAAGGCGCTGCGCCAGCAGATTCGCCTGATGGCTCCCAGCAACGGACGCGTGTTGATCTACGGCGAATCGGGCACCGGCAAGGAGCTGATCGCGCGCTCGATTCACGCGGAAAGCCAGCGCCGCGACCGCGTGTTCGTGGAGCTGAACTGCGCGGCCATCCCCGAGGACTACATCGAAAGCGAGCTATTCGGCTATCGCAACGGCGCCATTCCCGGCGGCCCTCCGGAGA
>JBAWFY010000278.1:0-6598 GCA_049592335.1 Occallatibacter sp. | reverse complement strand
AAGCCTTCGTGGCCGGAGGTCTGCCACAGATTCACGCGGGCTACGTGCGGCGTATAGACAAGCTGGTAACCGCGGCGCAGGCATTCTTCGCGCATCCAGTCTTCCATGATCTTGCGGATCATGGCGCCGCGCGGGTGCCAGAAGATGAGGCCGGCCCCGGCCAGCTCCTGAATGCTGAAGAGGTCAAGCTGCTTTCCGAGTACGCGATGGTCGCGGCGCGCGGCTTCTTCCAGGCGCACAAAATGTTCGTCGAGGTCTTTCTTGGAAAAAAATGCCGTGCCGTAGATGCGCTGCAGTTGCGGATTCTTCTCGTCGCCAAGCCAATACGCGCCGGCAAGATTCGTCACCTTGTAAGCCTTCACGCGCCCGGTTGAGGGCACGTGCGGGCCGCGGCAGAAGTCGACGAATTTGCCATTGCGATAGAAGCTGACCTCGGAGCCCGGCTCCGTGAACTTCGTCACGAAGTGCGTCTTCATGAAGTCGCCGTCACGTTGGAACGCTTCGAGGGCCTTCTGGCGCGGCTCGTATTCCCGCACGAACTTTTCGTCGCGCGCGACCACTTCGGCCATTTTGCCTTCGATGGCGGCGAGATCTTCGGGCGTAAAGGGCTTTTCGCGATAGAAGTCGTAGAAGAATCCGGACTCGGTTGCTGGACCGTGGCCGAGCTTGGTCTCTGGGAAAAGTTCAAGAACGGCCGTGGCCAAAACGTGCGCGGCCGAGTGCCGGACGACCTTGAGCGCGTCGGGATCGCTTTCTTTCAACAGCTCCAGCTTCACACTTGCCCTGAGCGGCGCAGTCAGATCGACGAGCCGCGGCGCGGCGACGTCCTCGGCCGCGTACATGGCAGCTTCGCCGGCCGACTGGCCGTCGGGGGCGGACTCTTCGACGGAGTTCGTGGCATTCGCAGCGGCTGTGGCAATCGGCGTAACGCGCGCAACCACGCTGGCTGCCGCCAGCCGCGGCGAAATCGAGTTGGCAATGTCGAGCGGCGTGGTGCCTACAGGCACTTCGCGGATGGAGCCGTCGGGCAGATGGATAGCGATCGTGTTCGTGCTCATGTGTGCGCTGAAGCCCTTGTGCCGGCTGTGGAAATGCGCAATCCGGCCTTTCCTTGAGGATAGATGTTCAGCGGGCGTCAAGTCGAGCATCGCACTCGGAAAAGCACGCCGCCGGAAAACCTTGCAGCAGCGCAGAAAAGCCGTGCGGAACCTTGGTAGGCAGTTGCAGGCATCCTTGCAATCGGCTCGCCTATGGCAGGGGGTTCACCTGGACAACGATGTATTTACCCGCAGCGGCGAGTACCGGGCCGCGGCGGTGAGATCGATCGACTTCCGCCACGTAGAAAGCTGGAAGAGCAAAGATCGCGTAAAAGTGGCAGCCCAGCATCAAGGTAAGCGAAGCCGCCAAAACGGCGGTCCAAAGACCCCGGCGGGAGTCGTCTTTTCCGAGATAACACCAGGACAAGACAGTCAGGGCCAGAAAGCCATCCATCAGTCCGTAGGGCCGCGCTTCCCATCCGTATTCGATCAGCAGCGAGCATACCGGGAAGACCAGCGCGATCAGAGCGAACAGCGAGTCCAGATAGATTTCAAGCGTCAGAAAGAGGCACAGCAGTGTGGAGCACACGCCAATCATTGCAGGGATGCGCGTGGCGATCTGTCCCGAACCCAAAAGCATGACCGTAAAGTGCGTGACAACTTGTGCCAGGGGAGGATCGAGATCGATGGCGCCGAGGAGATCGCGGTAGATGGAATGCACGCTGGGCTCCATCGCCACCCAGCGGAAGATCACCTCGTCGTACCAGAAAGGTTTCTGATGCGCGTGGCCCATCATGGCGACGAATACCAGCGAAAGCCAGACCGCTGCGAGAACATATCGCCAGCGGGGGACGATGCGGCACACGCGCGGCAAAAAAGGCCGAGCGCTCACGAGCGGCTCGCGATGCGTGGCCGCTGAGCTCGAAAGAGGAGAGGATGTGGAGGCCCTTGTGGCGCTTCGAACGAAACTCATGCTTTCTTCTCACACCCCAAGTGCGGCTTGCAACCCGAGTCGCGCTCGCGCCGGCTAAAGGGTCCACACTGGATGCCCCCGAACGGTGCCAAAGCCTCGGCGGTAACAGGATCGTACAAAAGAATCGAGGACGGAAAGCAAGATGATACATCGGACCGTCCGGTTCCGCAGCAAGCAGACACAAAAAGGCTCACAGCGCATCCAAGCGTTCACTCGGATGCGGTTGCGAGCCTCTTCGGTTCCTTTAGATTCTGCCGGAATCCGGCCGATCGGGTTTAGAGAGGCTGAACGTCTGCTGCCTGCCAGCCCTTGGGACCCTTCACGACGTTGAACTGAACGGCTTGGCCTTCCTGCAAGCTCTTAAAGCCGCTGCTGTTGATTGCGGAGTAGTGCACGAACACATCTTCGCCATTCTGGCGCGAAATAAAGCCGAAGCCCTTCGCGTCATTGAACCACTTCACGGTACCTTGTTCCATACTTGTGCGTATTTCCTGGATTGAATTGCGCTGGAGGAATCGGAGCGAACACTGGCAGAATCTTGCTTGGTTGGGCGAGTACTGCTCACGCCCGGTCATCTAACGCTGTCCATAGTGTACCATTGCCGTCAAATCAATCGACAGGGAAGGTGTGTCTTCAGTACCGAACCTTCCGGCCATAGTCTGTTTTCCCATTCTGAAACTACTGATTCATATCGCTTTAGCGCCCATGAGCTGCATGTGATAAGGTGAGGGGTCGCAATGCCGCACGATCCTGACCTCGAACTCCTGATCCCGGCCATGGAAGCGCTGGAGGCGGAGTTCCGTTTGCTGCCTCCTTATGCCGCTGAGCTCGGCGCAAACGCAGAGGCCATGGCCAGGGTGCTCGAAGAAACGGCGCACCGGCTGGGCGACAACTACCCGTACTTCCATCCTTTATATGCAGGCCAGATGCTCAAACCGCCGCATCCGGTCGCGCGGGCCGCCTACGCTCTGGCCATGAAGCTCAATCCCAACAACCATGCCCTCGATGGCGGACGCGCAAGTTCGGCCATGGAAATTGAAGCGGTGCGTGAGATCGCCGCCATGTTTGGCTGGAACGAGTTCCTCGGCCATCTGACGTCGAGCGGAACGATTGCGAACCTCGAAGCCCTATGGATGGCGGGGCAGTTGCGGCCGGGGCAAAGAATCCTGGGCTCGGAACAGGCGCATTACACGCACCAGAGAATCTCAAGTGTGCTGAAGCTGGAGTACTCGCCTGTGGCCACCGACAGCGCCGGCCAGATGCGGCTGGGCGCGCTCGAAGACCAACTGCGCAAAGGCGATGTGGGCACGGTGGTGGCAACGTTGGGCACCACGGCGATGGGCGCAATCGATCCGCTCGATGAGATTGTGGCTCTGGCCCGGCGATATAAGGCGCGCGTGCACGTGGACGCGGCCTACGGCGGATACTTCAGATTGATTGCCGATACTCTCGATGAGCCGGCGCAGCGGGCGTATGCGGCCATGGAACAAGCCGATTCGATCGTCATCGACCCGCACAAGCACGGATTGCAGCCCTATGGGTGCGGGTGTGTGCTTTTCAGGGATCTGCGCGTGGGCCGGTTTTACAAGCATGATTCGCCGTATACGTATTTCACCTCGAAGGATCTGCATCTCGGCGAAATCAGTTTGGAGTGCTCGCGTGCAGGCGCTGCGGCCGTAGCGCTTTGGGCCACGCAACGGCTCTTGCCGCTCACCACCGACGGCGCATTTGCCGAGGGACTCAGGCGCGGGCGTCGCGCGGCGCTCGAACTGGATCGGCGGCTGCGCGAGGATCGGCGCTTTGCGCCCCTGGCCGCCGGCAAGCCGCAACTCGATATCGTCGTTTGGGCGGCACTGCGTGCAGCAGACTTTCGGGCGGCGTCGCAAAAAGCGAAAGATGTGTTCGATGCCTGCGCCCGGCGAGGATTGCACTTGGCTTTAGTACAATTGCCGGGATCGTGGTTTGGCATGCAAGGCACCCAACAGAACAGCAGCGAATCCATCACCTGCCTGCGCTCGGTGCTGATGAAGCCCGAGCACGAGGCGTGGATCGGCGAAATCTGGGAGCGGCTCGGCGCTGCCGAGAAGTTTTGATCGCCTGAGAATCACACCTTCTATGGAAAGTTTGTGAGATCAAATGAAAACGTTGTCAATCCAGCGGGATTCACGTGTCCTGGAGCGCCTCAGCACTGTCATCACGTTTGAATCAGGAAGAGGTTGAGATATGCATGATCCTAAGATATTTCGTTCCATGCACCGGGAGCGGTTCAAGGCCGAGCCTGCAATCTTCGTCGCGCCGGGCCGCGTCAACCTGATCGGTGAGCACACCGATTACGCCGAAGGCTTTGTGATGCCTGCAGCGATCAACTTCGCCACCCTGGCAGGAATTTCGCCGCGCACCGACGGCAGGATCGCGATCTACTCCGAAAATCAGGGCGAGGAGAAAATCTTCGATGCCCTGCAGTCCGCGAGAAGCGATCACTGGACCGACTATCCCATGGGCGTCGCGGCGATCCTTGCCGGCGAAGGACACAAAATCCCCGGCTTCAACCTGACCATCTGGAGCGATGTGCCTCTGTCCTCCGGCCTTTCCAGTTCGGCGGCGCTCGAAGTGGCGACGGCGCTCGCCGTGCTGTCGCTCGTCGGCGCTGCCTACCCAGGCCCCAAACTCGCGCGGCTCTGCCAGCGCGCGGAAAATGAATTTGTCGGCGCGAACTGCGGCATCATGGACCAGTTCATCAGCATCAACGCGCAAAAAGACCATGCGCTTTTGCTCGATTGCCGCGACTTGAACTTCACCCTCGCGCCCATTCCCGGCCACCTGGCGCTGGTCATTGCCAACACCATGGTCAAGCACTCGGTCGCGGGCGGCGATTATCCTACTCGGCGCCGCGAATCCGAAGCCGCCTGCGCCGTGATCGCAAGCCACAAGCCGGGTGTGAAATTCCTGCGCGACTGCACCCTCGAAGATCTCGAAAAGTGGCACCGTGAGATGGAGCCCAAAAGCTACTTGCGCGCCAAACATGTGATCGGCGAAAACATGCGCACACAAGCTGCATGCGACGCGCTCCTCCGCGGCGACATGAAGGAGTTGGGCCGCCTGATGGCCGAGGCGCATCGCAGCTACAGCCAGGATTTCGAAGGTAGTTGCGCAGAAGCCGATGCCATGGTGGCGCTCGCTCAGGATTTGCCGGGGCTTATCGGCGCGCGGCTCACGGGCGGCGGATTCGGCGGCTGCACCATCAATCTCGTCGAAGAGAGCCAGTCTGCGGCCTTCGCCGAAGCCCTCGGCGCGCGCTACGCGGCGCAAACCGGGATCGTTCCGCAGATTCACGTGTGCCAGTCCTCGGGCGGCGCACACCGCCTGGAGTAGCGAATTCGCAAGTCGCAGGTGGGCTTTTCATTGGACTTCTCTCAGATTTGCACAAGGAGTTCCAACCGCAACCGAATCGGCCGCATCGATTTCTACGAGGGGCGAACGCGGCTAATACCGATATCTCCACTGGAATTGATTAGCACACTGTCTCTACCACGAATTGAGTATCCCGCTTGCGGCAGGGATTCTCGCCGGACGAGATTTCCTTGCTAAACTTGGGAGGTATTTGCCCCGATGAAGGAATTTGGGGGACCGTGCGCGCTCGAGCCAGGGTGACCGGCATAAGCCGGAATTTGCGGAGCCGCTGCGTCACGGAAGCAAAATTTTATATGGAATCAGCCACCTCGACGCCATTTTCCTACGAAACTTTACCCGACGCCGGCCATGTGGCCTATTTCTCGATGGAGATTGCCATCCATCCCTCCATGCCGACCTACTCCGGCGGCCTGGGCGTGCTCGCAGGCGACACGCTGCGTTCGGCGGCCGACGTGCGGCTGCCTCTGGCGGCATTCACGCTGCTGCACCGCAAAGGATACTTCGAGCAGCACCTGAACGCGCAGGGCGCGCAAACCGAGACGGTGCAGTTGTGGAACCCGGCCAATTTCTGCACCGAGGAAGCGGCGCGCGTCACGGTTCAGATCGAGGGCCGCGTGGTCATGGTGCGAGCATGGCGCTACGACCTCAAAGGGCGCTCCGGGCACATCGTGCCCATCTATCTGCTCGACACCGATCTCGATGCGAATTCCGGTTGGGACCGGGGATTGACGGACCACCTCTACGGCGGCGACACCAACTACCGCCTGCAGCAGGAGATTGTGCTGGGCATGGGCGGCGTGCGCATGGCCCATGCGCTGGGCCTCAAGGTCAATGTCTACCATATGAATGAAGGCCATGCGGCGCTGCTCACGCTGGCGCTGCTCGAAAGCCAGTTGGGCGGCGGCCCGCAGTACGGCGCCACCGACGCGGACATCGAGCAGGTGCGGCGCAAATGCGTCTTTACCACGCACACGCCGGTGCCCGCTGGCCACGATCGCTTCTCAACCGAACAATCCATCCGCATCCTGGGCGGCGACCGCACGGCGCAACTCGAAAAGCTGGGTTGCTTCCGCGACGGGCTGTTGAACATGACGCTTCTCGCGCTGCGCTTCTCGCGTTACGCCAACGGCGTGGCCATGCAGCACGGCAAAGTTTCGCGCGCCATGTTTCCGGAGTT
>JBAWFY010000277.1:0-1999 GCA_049592335.1 Occallatibacter sp. | reverse complement strand
CTTCTTGATCGGCCTGCGCTTCTATCTGCGGTCGCGTCCTCGCGACCCGCCACCGCTTCCTTTGCGCGACGCGTAGCAATCGCGGCAGTAGACCGGCCGATCACCACGAGGAGCAAAGGGCACCGTTGTGGGCTGACCGCAACCTGAGCAAATCACAGGTGTGCCCTGCGACGGAGCGGAACGGTAGCCGGATCCCCCCCCACCCTGATCGTTCTTTCTCGCCTGGCGGCAATTCCTGCACCGCTTGGGGGTCGAATAACCGCGTTCCTGAAAGAACGCCTGATCCGCAGCGCTGAAGGTAAATTCCTGCCCACAGTCGCTGCACGTAAGCTGCATGTCTCCGGCCATAGTTTTCCTCGGGGGACTCCTTGGGGGGAATTGTACCGCGAGGACCATAAAAATATATAAGGAATCTTTATGAAATGAAAACTTTATGGCCCTGTGCCGGGCCGCGGCCGGTAGGACCGGAGTGGGCCCTTGACGGGAAGGATGAAGGAGCCAGGGCCGGAGGGTACGTCCGGCCGCGTGGCTCGAGGCTTTCCGGCTGAGACGGTCCGTGCGGGGAGGCGCTATGATCGTTGCACTCGACTTCTGGATAAGGGTGTGGCTCGATGCGCATCGTGACTGTTCTCACCTCGCTCGGCGTGGGCGGAGCAGAGAAGCAGGCGCTGGCCGTGGCGAAGCGGATGGTGAAACGCGGCCACGAGGTTGCGGTTCTGGTGCTCAGAGCGCAGCTGCCGCAGGAGTGGCCGACAGCGCTCCCAGTCGTCCATCTCGATATTTACGGCGTACGGGAAAACCCGGTCAGCCTGGCGGCGGGATTTGTGCGGGGACGGCGGTTTTTGCACGATTTCCGTCCCGATGTGGTGCACAGCCACAGCTTTCATGCGAATCTGCTGGCGCGAATGCTGCAGATCGGCGCGGCGATCCGTACCGCGAACGGCGGCCGATGTGCGGCAGTGATTTCGACCGTACATAACGTGTATGAAGGCGGTTGGATGCGCATGATGGCATATCGGCTGACGGATGGGCTGAGCGACTGCACGGTTGCGGTGAGCCAGGCGGCAGCCGAAAGATTTGTGGGGCTGAAGGCGATTCCAAAGCACAAATACCTGGTGCGCGTGAACGGAATCGACGGCGCGGAATTTGCGCCGGATACGGAGAGGCGTGCCCGCATGCGCAGTGAAATGCTTGGGACAGAGGCGACAAATCGCGCGTTTGTGTGGCTGAGCGCGGGGCGCGTGACTCCAGCCAAGGATTTTCCGAACCTGCTGCGCGCTTTCGCGCTGGTGCGCAAAGAGGCGCCGGGTGCGGAACTGTGGATTGCCGGGGCTCTCAACGACGCAAAGGAAGCCGTCGCAGCCGATGGCGTTGCAGACGATGTTCGGGATGCGGAAACAGACGGCCAGGAGGGTGTGCGCTGGCTGGGCCTGCGGCGCGATATGCCCGCGCTGATCGATGCCGCGGATGGTTTTGTACTGGCGTCGGCATGGGAGGGAATGCCGCTGGTGATAGGCGAAGCCATGGCAATGGAGAAACCGGTGGTGGCTACGGACGTGGGTGGTGTGCGGGAGTTGGTCGGCGATTGCGGCGCGATCGTTCCGGCGAAAAATACGGGCGCTTTGGCTGCGGCGATGCTGCGGACGATGCGGCAGAGCAGGGAAGAGCGCGCGCAACGGGGGCGCATGGCACGGGAGAGGATTGTGCGCGAGTTCAGTATTGATGCCGCGGCCGATTGGTGGGAAAAGACGTACAGACAGGGAATAGCCAATAGGGAGTAGAAAACGCAATTCTCGATGGACGAGCGCTTCTCTATTCCCTATTGGCTACTCTCTACTCCCTGTCTTCGAGAGGCTAGTTAGCTGGAGTCAAGGCTTGCGATGAACCTCTGGAAGTATTCCGCATAACCCGTGCGAGCCGGTTGAGGCCGGAGGCACACAACCAAAGAAGGAAACCGAGAATGGCACGTATTGCTGGCGTCGATCTGCCCCGCAACAAG
>JBAWFY010000276.1:0-2589 GCA_049592335.1 Occallatibacter sp. | reverse complement strand
AACCAGCGCCATTCCGAAGTCCTCTTCCGCGGCATAGAGGAAGGCGGCGCAACGAGCGTACTCGTTCCAGAGCGTTTCGTGGCCGACCTCGCCAAGAAACTCAATAGTGTTGCCGGCCATCGAGCGCAGGCGAGCTTCTTCTGGCCCTGTGCCAACGATGCGTAAGCGGCGACCAAGGCGATTGCAGGCCTCGATCAGCAGATCGACGCGCTTGTAAGAGGTGAGCCTGCTGACTGTGAGATAGGCCTCGGATGGATTGCCGTCCAGGCGGCCGGAGGCAGTGTCGACGGGAGGATAGATCACGGTGCTGTCGCGTCCATAGTACTGGCGAATGCGTGCGGCAACGTAGCGGGAGTTGGCTGCGAAATGCGTCACACGCTGCGCGGCAGCCTGGTCCCAGTTGCGGACATAGTGCGCGGCCATGCTGAATGCGAAGCGGGCCATGCCGCGCATCCGGTTGCGATAGGGATGGTACTGATCCCACAGATAGCGCATCGGGGAGTGGCAATAGCAGACGTGCACCGCAGAGGGGGAGACAATGACGCCTTTCATCGGGCCACTGTCGGAGGTGAGCACAAGATCGTAACCGGTGAGATCCAGTTGTTCGACTGCGAGAGGGTAGAGAGGAAGAAGATGGCGGTAGGTACGACGCGCGAAGGGAAGGCGGTTCAGGAATGAGGTGGTAAGCCGGCGGTCGCTGAGCGACGGGGGCACACGGGCAGGATCAGCGACCAGAGCGAAGAGATCGGCTTGCGGATAGAGGGATGCGAGGGCTTCGGCAACGCGCTCGCCGCCGCCCGTGGTAACGTACCAGTGATGAACGATCGCAACCCGCATACCCCGCCTGTCGCCGCAGAACCCCAGAATCTACTCTCACTCTAAGCGGAGCCGGATTGGGTGTTGTCGCCGCAGCGTGAAGTTCGTGTCAGCCTTTTGTCACGGCAGGATGGCGGGCTCTTCCTGCACGGTGGGGCGCAGAGACTCGAGAATGCGGCGGTCGAGGGAGAGCACAAATGTCGTGCTGCCGGGCTCGCTCTGCTCGAGCCAGACGGCGCCGCCGTGCTCCTGAAGAATGCGGCTGGCGATCGAGAGCCCCAGCCCGATGCCACGGCCTTTGCCTATACTCACAAAAGGTTCGAAGAGCGTGTCGCGAATGGCAGCAGGAACTCCCGGGCCGTTGTCGATGATGCGCAGCTCGATTTTCGACGGGTACTCTTTGAGGCGGATGCGCACATGGGGCAGCTCGGCGCCGGTGCGGACGGCCTGAACGGCGTTGATGAGCAGGTTATAAATGGCGCGCTCGATCATGCGAGCATCGAGCCAAGCCGCAACATTCGGCCCCTCTTCAACCTCAATATGCACGTGCTGAGCGTCAGGATGCATGCGAAGCAGAGCCACGGCGCGCTCAATCAGCACATTGACCGACTCATAGCTGGGATGGAGCGAGGCTCCTGTGCGGCTGAAGATGAGCAGCGACTCAAGAATGTCGGTCATACCCTGCACGGCAAGCTTCACCTCGGCCATCAGCTCGTCGCGCTCGGCATTCGAGGCGCCGGATTGGCTGAGGAATTCGGCGTTGGCATAGACTGCCGAAAGGTAATGGCGAAGGTCGTGCGAGATGGAGCTTGCCATGCGGCCGATGATGGCCAAACGCGCCGACTCGACCTGCTGCTGTTGCGAGACGCGTACCTGGTTCCGCATCTGGTCGAAGGCTGCGCCTAGCTCGCGGAGTTCACGGCTGCCCCGCGGCTTGAACTCGTAGTCGAAGTTGCCCGAACCGACGGCTCGTGCTCCGGCAAGGAGAGTTTCGAGGGGGCGCGTGATGGTTCCGGCGATATATAAGGCAAGAACGGTTCCCAGCAAGAGCACCAGTGCTCCGATCGCAATGAGCAGCCGATTGAGCTGGCGCGCAAACGTGCTGGCCTGATCGTAGGATTTGAGCACAAAGAGGTGCACGGGAAGCCCGGAGACCGCAGGGAGACTGAGCGCGGAGGCCAGGTAGTGTTCCTTCCCGAGTTGGAGGTCAATGGGGCTCGATGGGGAATTGAAATCTGCCGGAGGCGTGCGAAATCCTGCCGCAGTAAGGTTGGGATCGAGCGTGCTGAAGACGATCTGATCGGCACCGAGGAAGACCACATCCGCATCGGCGGCGTCCCGTACCTCGCGGCCGATGCGATCGTCGATGGCATCTCCGACCACCACGTAGCCGAGGGGCGTGCCGGTGGCGTCGGAACCGAAGTAGAGCGAATGGAAAGACACCTGATAAAGGCGGCGGTTCGTGAGCAGGTAGCGCTCGGCGGGAGGAGCATCGAGGAGATGTTCGAGTTGAAGCTCCAGATCGCGCCGGTCGGCAAGATCGGCCTTCGAGTAGACAGCGGCGACCTTGCCCGAAGTGTCGATGAGAGCGAAGAGATCGCTACTGCTGATGCGCCAGAAATCGGCCCCGCTATCCTCAATCGTCTTCGTGTCGTGCGTGGTCATCAGCGCCTTGAGGATGGGCAGATCGGCAAGCAGCGCGGCCTCGCGATCGAGGGACTGCTGGCGCTGGCCTTGAAGGTTTTCAAATGTGAGAGTCGACCCGGAGAGGCC
>JBAWFY010000275.1:0-7225 GCA_049592335.1 Occallatibacter sp. | reverse complement strand
CGGCACGCCCTGCGCAGCCAGGAAAGTGAGCACTTCGGCGAACTTGTTGTGCACAGTGCGGGGCGCGAGTTCCTTCTCATCGCGCAGGAAGACGACGAAGCGCAGGAGATCTTTTCGCTCGATCTCTTCGACGTAGGTCTTCGAGCAGCACTCCATGAAGTAGCGCAGGGTGAGGCAGTATCCCAGCCAGGTCTTTCTCTGACGGGAGAGCTGAATGTCCTCGAGAAAATCTGCTTTGGCTGCGCGCAGACGCAGGCGGGTGCTTTCTTCCTCTTCGACGGGATCAGTGACCACGAGTCCTCGTGCGATCGCGTCGAGCTCCGATTGCTTCTTTTTCAGGCTATTGTAGGCGGCAGTCGGATCGGATCCGACGGCCATGCGTCTGCGCTGACCGACTTCGGTCCAGTCGAGGTAATAGGCGCCTTCGGGGTGCTTTTCCTGTCGCTCGTCGACTTCAACCCAATCGGGCTTGATGCGGCCGTTGGGGGTGAAGATGACCCTGCAGAAACGTCTGCCATTAGGGGTGTCGATACGCTTGGTGATATTCACTTCCATGGGGCTCTCCCATGCGAGTTTCGTATCCAAGTTCGTATCCCAACCCTCAGACTCAGTCAAACCGATTGAAAGGGAAGAGGTTAGATGGTCGGGGCGGAGGGATTCGAACCCCCGACCCTCTGCTCCCAAAGCAGATGCGCTACCAGACTGCGCTACGCCCCGATGCCTCTTTCGATTGTAACCCGGTTCGAGTTTTCTCCATCGACCTGGCGGCACTGTTCAGGTCATCTGAGCTCAATAGCGGTAAATCGATTCCGCGACGCCCATGTGCCTCGATGCTACAATCGATGAGGTAGATGGCGGCTATAGTTCAGCGGCAGAACGCCTGACTGTGGCTCAGGATGTCGTGGGTTCGATCCCCACTAGCCGCCCCACCATCCGCCCTCCCCGCAGCAATCCTTCTTCGCTTTCAACTCCCTCCAAATCTGCGCTTCAGCCATCAAAGCCGTGTCATCATCTGGGCCATTCAGGCACCGCAGCTGCGTTTTTGTTCGAGCCTCGGAGTATCCTTAAGTATATGCATTCATTCGATCTTTCTGGCCGGTGTGCGGTGGTCATCGGCGGAACTTCAGGCTTGGGCAAAGCCATCACGATCGGCCTGGCGCGAGCCAAAGCAGATGTGGTCGCCGCATCGCGCCGCGCAAATGAGGTGGAACGTACGGCGGCTAAAATTGAATCTCTTGGCAGAAGAACTTTGCGCCTCCAAGCCGATGTGCGCAGCCGCGCCTCGCTTGAAAAATTGCGTGATGACGTGCTCGCCCAGTTCGGACAGATCGATATTCTGGTGAATTCCGCGGGCATTACCAAGCGCCAGCCAGTGCTCGAGTGCCCGGACGAAACCTGGACAAGTATTCTGGACGTCAATCTATTGGGTACGGTGCGCGCATGTCAGATATTCGGCAAGCATATGCTCTCGCGCAAGAGCGGCGTGATCATCAATATGGCGTCGCTGGCCACGTTTGTCGCCTTTCGCGACGTAGCCGCGTACGGCGCGAGCAAGGCCGGAGTGGGCGCGCTGACTAAATCCCTGGCTGTGGAGTGGGCGCAGACCGGCGTGCGGGTGAACGCGATTGCGCCGGGAATTTTTCCCACGGAGTTGAACGAGAGGCTGGTAACCGGCACCGCGCGTGGACGCGAATTGCTGCAACGCACGCCCATGGGGCGCTACGGGCGCACCGACGAATTGGTGGGTGCGGCGGTGTTTCTGGCCTCCGATGCGGCCAGTTTTGTGAACGGACAGATTATGGTGGTGGACGGAGGATATCTGGCTTCCGGCGTAAACTGTTGAGGGTTTCCCCCCGACATTCCGGAGCCTCCGAACAGGCAGCTCCGTGAAAGCCTGCCGCCCCAGCAGGTCGCAAGAGGTTCGAATTGGAACGCAGCAAGCGAGTGGAACGAGGAATCCGGCGCGTCGATCTGGCCTACGCACAATTGGCCTCCAGCGAAATTGCGCGTGACATGAACCGGGATGTTGTGCTGGAGTTGATTCGCGCACGCCAACCTATCTCCCGCGCAGATCTTTCGCGGGTTTCGGGCCTGCAACGCAGCACGGTCTCGCTCATCATTGAGGAATTGCTCGAAGAAGGCTGGATTCGCGAAGGCGCGATGGCGCGGCTGCCGCGCGGGCGCAGGCCCACGCTGCTGAACCTGAACGACGATCTGGCCGTGCTGGTTTGCGATCTGCGTCCTACGCAGGCGGTTGTTGCCGTCGTGGATCTGAATGGGCGGCTGCTTTCGCGCGAAACGCTGCCCGTGCTCTCCGATCCCGAGAGAACCGTGGCGCAGATTGCCGAGCGCATGAAAGGGTTTAAGCAGATCCATGCGCAGAAATCGTTTGAGGGGGTGGGCGTGAGCTTGCCGGGGCGCGTCGATCCCGGCTCGCAGACCATGATCTTTGCGCCGAACTTGAAGTGGCCCCGATTCGATATCAGGACGGCGCTCGAACGCGCCACCGGACTGAAAGTGGAACTCGAGAACGCCGCGAACGCCTGCCTGCTCTCCGAGCTTTGGTTCGGACGCATGGACGGTGTGCGCAACGCCGTGCTGGTCACGGTCTCGGAAGGCATCGGCGCTGCCGTGCTCTCCAACGGCCATCTCGTTACCGGAAACAGCGGAATGGCCGGCGAGTTCGGCCATATTCCGCTCGACCCCGCGGGCCCGAAGTGCGCGTGTGGCGCCACAGGGTGCTGGGAGACGCTGGCTTCCTCGACCGCTGCATTGCGTTACTATGCCGGCCTCGGACACGACGCCAAGCGGCTGACCATGCTCGACCTGATCAAGCTGGCTGGGGAAGGCGATGCGCACGCCAGTGAAGCGATTACCAAGCAGGCGCGCATGATTGGCTTGGGGATGCGCGCCATCATGGCAGCAGTCTCGCCGGAGGTCATCCTTGTGACCGGCGACATTACCGCGGCTTGGTCCCGTGTTGCTCCGGTGATTGAAGAAGAGCTCGCGTCGCGCGTACTCGCTGGGCCGATGCCCAGGCTTGTAGCGGTTGAAGAAGGCGAAGGGGCGCGATTGCGAGGCGCCGCGGCTTTAGTGCTGCAACGCCACACCGGACGGCACCGGGCACGCGAAGCCAATACGGCCGTCTGAGCGGAAGACCGCTTGCGGAATGATAGAGAAACATCATGGTTCAGGAGCCGATGAAATGTTGAGCGGCACGGTCGTCCACGATCGAATCCATGGGGGGAAGGGAAGAGCGATCGGACCAGCTCATCCGCCGCCCGCTCTCGAATGGAGCCTGCTGGGCGTGATTGTGCTGACTGCGTTTTTGCTCCTCCCGCTGACGCCGGCGCAAAGTCTCGCCGCAGGATCACTCGGTCCAGGCGATCCGGCATGGCTCGCGTACCGTCCTGTGCGGACCGCCGCTGTCTTCGGCAGCGAGAGCGGTGTCCCAGAAACCATCGTTGTGCTCGGCAACGATGTACTCGATCGATCTGCAGCGCGCGAACTTGCATTGGGCTGGCAGGGCATGTTGAACCGCGTCCCTCGCGTGGTCGAAGACGCGAATCCTCGCACATTTGTTCCCGAAGAAACTTTCGCTATTGTGGGCACGCAGGCCGAAATGAAGAGATGGGGTTCGGAGCTTGCGGCCGGCGCGGTTCTCGGACCCGATGCGTACCGGCTGCGTCGCGCAGGTAATCTTCTGCTGATTGAGGGCGGCGATGCGCGCGGCGCGCTTTACGGTGCCTTTGCGCTGCTCCGCGAGATTGCCGAAGAACATTCGCTGCTGGTCGTGGATCAACATTCCGAGCCTTGGGCCGCCGTGCGCTGGACCAACGAATGGGATAACCCCAACGGGACCATCGAGCGCGGCTATGCTGGACCATCCATTTTTTTTGAGAACGGCCATGTGCTTGCGGACTTGACACGTGCCGCGAGCTACGCGCGGCTGCTCGCTTCCGTCGGCATCGACGGCTGTACCATCAACAACGTCAACGCGGACGCGCGTTTGTTGCAACCCGAAAATCTAAAAGAGATTGCCCGCATTGCCGATGTCTTCCGTCCCTACGGCGTGCGTTTGTCGCTCTCCGTTGACATGAGCAGCCCGCAGAAGATCGGGGGCCTGTCCACTTTCGATCCGCTCGATCCGCAGGTTGCCGCGTGGTGGCGGGAGAAAGTCGACGAGATTTACAAAGCCATTCCCGACTTTGGCGGCGTGGTCGTCAAGGCCGATTCCGAGGGCCAGCCAGGACCGTCGCAATACGGCCGCAGCCCCGCCGACGCTGCCAATGTGCTGGCGCGCGCGCTCGCGCCACACGGCGGGATCGTGCTCTATCGCGGATTCGTCTACAACCATCATCTCGACTGGCGCGATCCAAAAGCAGACCGCGCGCGCGCCGGTTACGACAACTTCCGCTCGCTCGACGGCAAGTTCGAGCCCAACGTCATCGTCCAGATCAAGTACGGACCCATCGATTTCCAGGTGCGTGAGCCCGTCTCTCCGCTTTTCGCCGCGCTGCCGGACACCAACGAAGCTATCGAACTCCAGATCACGCAGGAGTACACCGGCCAGCAGCGCCACCTGGTCTATCTCGCGCCCATGTGGAAGCTATCGCTCGATACGGACATGCGCGCCTCGCTGAAAGATGCGCCACTGCCGGTACGCGACTTCCTCAGCGGAAAAGCGCTGCACGGCCTACAGCACACACTCGGCGGGTTCGTTGGCGTCTCCAATGTAGGTACGGAAGACTGGCTCGGCAATCCTCTGTCTCTGGCCAATCTCTACGCGTTCGGCAGGCTGGCGTGGGACCCTACGCTGAGTGCCGCCACCCTGTCCGACGAATGGACGCGCCAGACGCTGGGCAGCGACGCCGTAGTGCGCGCCGTAGTGAACAAGCTCCAGATGAACTCCTGGCACATCTACGAGAGCTACACGGGGCCACTCGGTCTGGGCACGCTGACGGATATTCTCGGGCCGCACTTCGGTCCCGACCCGGCCTCGGCGGAGCATAACGGATGGGGACAATGGCTGCGTGCCGACGAGAAAGGCGTGGGGATGGATCGAACCGTCGCTACTGGCACTGGGTACATTGGGCAATATCCCGCGCCGCTGGCAGCCGAGTACGAGTCTCTCAAGACGTGTCCGGATGCGCTGCTGCTCTTCATGCATCACGTGCCGTACACCCATCGTTTGCACTCGGGCCAAACGGTGATCCAATACATCTACGACTCGCACTACTGGGGAGCGCAGGCGGCTGCGGCGCAGATTCCTGCGTGGGAGTCGCTGCGCGGCAAAGTGCCGGATGCGACGTACGCTGAGGTGCTCAAGCGGTTCGAGTTCCAGGCCGGGCACGCCATTGTGTGGCGCGATGCGATTAGCGAATGGTTCGAGCGCATGTCCGGCATCCCTGATAACAAGCATCGCGTGGGACATTATCCCGGCCGGTTCGAGGCAGAAGACCTGACGCTGGACGGTTACAAGGCGGTGGATGTGACACCGTGGGAGACGGCTTCAGGCGGCAAGGCCGTCGAGTGTGTCGGCCGCGCGGAGTGTTCCGCGTCGCTCACATGGAGCGGGCCGGATGGATGGTACGACATCGCGGTCGAGTACTTCGACTCGCGCGATGGGGTTTCGCACTACACGTTAAAGGCAGCGGGGCGCACGGTTCTGGAGTGGGCTGCGGACACGGACGTGCTCTTTAAGGGCATGAACGGCAACACGTCGACGTGGCAGACGCTGCATAACGTCGCGCTGCACCGCGGCGACACGCTGCGGTTGATTGGACGGCCCGATCACGACGAGCCGGCGCCGGTGGACTACATCGAGATCGCACCGGCTGGCGCGAAGGCCCAAACCGAGACCGCGAAAGGATCTGCGCAGTGAAGACCAATACCAAGATCGTCGATGCCAAGGTAACTGTCACCTGTCCGGGGCGGAACTTCGTCACGCTGAGGATCACGACTGCCGATGGGCTCTCTGGCATCGGCGACGGGACACTCAACGGCCGCGAGCTGGCCGTGGAGGCGTACCTCAGAGAACATGTGGTTCCGTGCCTGATGGGACGCGACTCCGAGCGCATCGAGGACACGTGGCAGTATCTCTATCGCGGCGCGTACTGGCGGCGCGGGCCGGTGACGATGTCGGCGATCGCCGCTGTCGACATGGCGTTGTGGGACCTGAAGGCGAAGCGCGCGGGAATGCCGCTCTATCAACTGCTGGGCGGGCGCTGCCGCGAAGGCGTCACGGTCTACACGCACGCGAACGGGCACAGCGTGAACGAGGTGCTCGACTCGGTTGCCAAGCACCTTGAGGAAGGCTACAAGGCGATCCGTGTGCAGAGCGCGGTTCCGGGCGTTCCCGATGCTTACGGCGTTCCGCACGGCGACAAGGCTTACGAGCCTGCGGACGGCGATCTTCCGCGCGAAGAGACGTGGTCGACGCCGAAGTATCTGCGCTTTGTGCCGGAGCTGATGGATGCGGTGCGCACGAAGTTCGGCTTCGATCTGACGGTGCTGCACGACGCGCATCATCGGCTGACACCGATTGAAGCCGCGGCGCTGGGCAAGAGTCTGGAAGAGTTCCAGCTTTTCTGGCTCGAAGACGCGACGCCGGCGGAAAATCAGGAAAGTTTCCGGCTGATTCGGCAGCACACGACTACGCCGCTCGCGGTAGGCGAGGTTTTCAATTCGATTTTCGATTGCAAGGAACTGATCGCCGGACAGCTGATCGATTACATTCGCGTGTCAGTGACTCATGCGGGCGGCATCACGCATCTGCGAAAAATCGCGAGCTTCGCCGATATCTACGGCGTGCGCACGGGGTGCCACGGGGCTACCGATCTGTCGCCGGTGTCGATGGGAGCGGCGCTGCACTTCGACCTGAGCGTGCCGAACTTCGGCATCCAGGAACACATGCCGCATGCGGCCGTCACCGATGAGATGTTTCCTCATGCTTATAGCTTCGCCCAGGGCATGATGCATCCGGGCGAGGCAGCGGGGCATGGCGTCGAGATTGACGAAAAGCTGGCGGCGAAGTACCCATACAAGCGGGCGTATCTGCCGGTGTGCCGCCTAGAAGACGGGACTTTGCACAATTGGTGAACGGCCGGGGAGAAGTCTGACATATTAGACCGGGCACATGTCTGACACTTTTTCCTTATCAGGAAGGTTTTTGTTGTTGTCCCGTTGACGCAGCGGGAACAGTGTACCTGTTCTGGCGTGGAGT
>JBAWFY010000274.1:0-17492 GCA_049592335.1 Occallatibacter sp. | reverse complement strand
GCTTGGTACATATCGATTTGAACGGGAGGGTAATCAGCAACAACGAGCTTCCCGATTCTCTCCATCCTTCTTCTCCAGAGACCAGTTCTTTCGCGCTAGCGACATCTACCAGCGGGAGCATTGGAGTTCTTGCCAGCTATTCCCATGCCGTCGGCAGAGCCATCTACAACGATGGAGCAGATTTCGTCCTGCTCGAAAACGGCAAGTTCGGAGGTCCGTTGAAAATTGCCAAGAGCGGGCCTGAATACAGTACACTCGTGGCACTTTCCGATAATCACTTTCTCGCAATGGGCGATCAGAACCCGATGGTCGTAATCAGGCTTGGCGCGGGCGGCGAGATCGATTGGCAGAGGCGCTTCCCGTCAAGTTGGGACTTGCCGTCAGGAGCGGGCCTCGGGCATGGGGCCGCTTGCGTCTTGAGCAGCGGATATGGAGTTCCATGGATGCACCTAATGCGAATCGACGACGCCGGACATGTGCATTCTCAGATCAAGTTTCAAGGCTGGAACGGGGTCATTTCGAGCGGCACAACCGACTCTTGCGTTGCACTCTACTCGACGGGAAGCCCGAAGCAGAACCGCGTTCGTTTCCACCTCGCCTCTTTTGATTCATCCCTGAAGCAGAACTGGTCTGTGGCAATGCCGGTTGATAGCCCGTGGGGTGGGTCTTTCTATCTCGCGTCGCTCAAAGATGGTTGGGTGGTCATCACGGATTCCGAAGCTAAAGCGGGTGCGGTCATCATCGCGAAGTATGACCTGTCGGGGGCCGTTGTCTGGTCCCTGCCCAATGTGGAAATTCCTGAGCCGAGCCTTCTCGTGGGGGCAGGGGACACTTTCTATCTTGTATATCGAAGCAGTGAAGATCGCCATTCATCGATAATCGTGAAGGCGCGGTGAATCCAGCAATGGGCCGCATGAACGGAGATGTGCGACGTTGAGCGACAGCAGACTCGTCTTCGGATCAGCCTTTTGTATGGTCTAATAGAGATGTTGGCTTGATGGCGGAATCGGCATACGCGGTGGTCTCAAAAACCATTGGGAGCAATCCCGTGTGGGTTCAAGTCCCACTCAAGCCACCAGATCAATCCCGCCCTCTGCCTTCCTCGAAAAACCAGTGCAAATGATTCCCCAGGGTGGTCAGCCGGGTCGAGGCTGATTCTTGTAAAAAAAGTCGAAATTTACACATTTTCTTCCACAGTTCTCCTGTACGGAATGCTAACGCACAGATAATACGATGTTTACGGATGTACTTGGAGGACTCAAAATCCGCCGGCCCTTGCGGCCATGGGGGTTCGACCCCCCCTCCCGGCACCAGCCTTAAATTTCCTCTTGAATCATCATCGGGAAGCTATCCGATTGGAGCGGCTCCGAGAAGCTGCAAATCATTCATCCACCGAGCTATCCGGAATCACTCAGATCAAGAGGAATTGCATGAAACGATAACTATCCGCTGGGCTCAGGTCGCTGACACGCCGTTCAAGTATTGGAAGGAAGACGCCAACCGCGAAGGCGGGAAACATGACCGCAGATTGTTTTCCGGCCAAATGGCATCAACGAGAACGGCGGCATCCGCTACCAGTACTCAATTGTGCTTGACAAGCGATCGAGAAACCCCGTAGTTTAGACGAATAGCTGGACATTCCCCGATTCGTCTGGCGAGGTTATGGATTTGACGAACTTAATTAACATGACCGCGATCTGTATGTGTTGCTGCCAGAGCAGCGCCGCGCGGGCGTGTCGATTGGGATAAGTTCGAACCACCGAATCCAGATCCCACGAACCCACCCGCCGCTGGCGAGGTGGGTTTTTTAGTTTCCAGACAATCTCACTCATAACAAGAAAAAGCGCCGGTGGCGAAGTGGCTAACGCGCAGGTCTGCAAAACCTGTACTCGCGGGTTCGATCCCCGCCCGGCGCTCCAACTCTCAATCCGGCGAGGTTAATCAGCAGCCTCGCCAGTGGTGGTTTAGGAGGTCACCTGTGTTCATAGAAAACGCCAGGATCCGCATCGGCAATCTTAATCTGACCGCGGCGATTCTGATTTTTGTCTTTTCCTTCGTGGCTGCTCCATTGCGCGCGCAGGACGACTTTACAACGCAACATGCATCGAGCGCGCTCGATGGCGGCTGGATTACCGGACCTGCATCCAATCCGCTGAGCTTTCTGAATGGGCCTGCTAACCGTACATACGGGTCGAAGCTGCCCTACGATTTTCCGAACTTTCGTCCTGTATCGTATCTGGACGCGCGTCTGCCGAAATGGCTCAACCTCGAAGCGGAAGAGAGATTCCGTTACGAGGGCTACGAGAACTCCAGTTTCAAACAGGGCAGCGACGATTCCTACCTGCTGAACCGGTTCCGCTTCCAAGCCGATCTACGCTTTGGCTCCTGGTTCAAAGTCGTCTCTCAGGTGCAGGACGCGCGGCCCATTCTCCAGAATCCGCCCATCGGGCCGCCGAATGAGGACCGCTGGGATCTGAAGCTCGCCTACGCTGAAATCGGCAGTCCGGATAAGCACTGGTTCAGCTTGCGCGTGGGGCGCCAGTTAATCAACTACAACAACACACTCATCGCCGACTCGCAATGGCGCAACCAGGGCCGGTCCTATGACGCGGCTGTAGCCAATTTGCAAGGCGGCCGTTACCATCTGGGAATTTTCGCCGCATCGGCCGTTGTGCCCCAGGCTTCCGGCGTCAGTCCGCACCAGGAAGGCAATAATATTTACGGTTTGTACGGGCGCGTCGAGAATCCGATCCCGAAATCGTCGTTTGAGCCGTTCGTTCTCTGGAGAGTGCAGCCAAGTCTGGCGGTGGAGCCGGGTCTGAGTAAGACAACGGGCAAAGAGGACATGCAGACCTACGGAGTGCGGCTGAAAGGCCGAGTCCACGATGGGCTTAACTACTCTGTTGAGTCTGCAGGACAGGTTGGGAGTGTTGGCGCCGAGACCTTCCGCGCCTGGAGCCTCACTGGCGGAACGTCCTACGAGTTCAACGTGCGCACTGATCCGCGCATTTTTGCGCAGTATGACTTTGCGTCGGGAAACCCCACCCCCGGTGACGGCACGCATCGCACCTTCGACACCCTCTACCCAACGGCGCACGATCGCTTCGGGCTCGTGGATCTGTTCGGATGGCAGAATATTCGCGCGGTACGCGAGGGAGGAACCTTCATGCCCCACCGCCGCTTGTCGGTGTCAGGGCAATATCTGGACTTCTGGGTGGACTCAACGTCCGATGCGGTTTACAACACATCGGGCGGAGCTATTTTTCATGGCAAAGTGACTCCGGGCACCGGAACCTATCTTGGCCAGGAGTTCGACTTCTATTCGTGGTATGAGCTGAACAGCCACTTCAATATAGGTGGTGGATACGGACGGTTCGATGGGGGATCATTCCTCTCACAACTGACGACTGGCCATGTGTACCCCTATTCCTATATCGCGCTCAACTTCAAAGATCATGGGCGAGGGAAGGGAGAGTAGCCAGCGGCCTGCGGGTGTCGTCAGCCAGTCTTATCGCGCGTGAGCTGGATCACGTCGGCCGCTGACCTCTTTGAGCGGCCGACGTGAAGGAGCGGCAATCTGTTGAATAAGCGAACGGCTATCCTGTGGAACTTCCCCGCTGCTCCGGTTTTCCGGGCGGGGAGGTGGATTCGCGAATCACAATTTCGGGTAGAACCGTCAGCTTCTGAGGAACATCTTTTTCCCCGCGGATCCGTTGCAGCAGCGTGTGCGCGGCCAAGGTGCCCATCCGCACCAGCGGCTGGCGAATGGTCGAGATGCTCGGATTGTGGAAGGCCGCGCTTTGAATGTCGTCGAAGCCCATCACGGAGATATCTTCCGGAACGTGCAGCCCCTTGTCGCGGATGGCGCGAATGGCTCCGATGGCGGCAATATCGTCGTAACAGACCAGCGCGGTAAAAGGCGTCTTGCGGTGCAGCAGCTCGTTGGCCGGATCGAGCCCCAGTTCCGGCGTAGAGATACGCGACTTGAGCTGCACCGTCAACTCCGGCCGCACCGGGATGCCGAGCTCCGCCGCCACCTCCTGCATGTATTGCCAGCGCTCGTCCGCATCCGAGCTATGGCTGCCGCCGCGCATAAAGGCGATGCGGCGATGGCCGAGGCTGTAGAGATGGCGCAAGGTAAGCTCGGCCGCGCGCCTCTGATCGAGCACAACGTTGGTCACGCCCTCAATCACGCGATGCCCCGCAATTGCAACGGCCGGCGCCTTGGGGCTGTGCTCCAGAACCGTGTCGATAAAGATGAAGCCTTCGACGGAGCGCTCCCGCAGCATGTTCGGGTACTCCTCGATCAAATCCGGCTTGCGGCGATGGCTCGCCGTGAGGTAGAAATAGCCTTCTTCGATGAGGAAATCCTCGACGCCGGCAAGGATCTGCGTTGTGTAGCTGTCGTTCAGTTCGGGAACCAGCACGCCGATGGTGTAGGACTGCCGCTTGCGCAGCGAGCGCGCGTAAAAGCTGGGGTGGTAGTCGAACTTGGAGGCTGCTTCCTTGACGCGATCTCTGGTATTTTGCGGGATCGCTTGTACGCCCGGCGCGTCGTTCAGCACCAGGGAGATAGTGGCTGGGGATAGATCCAGGTATTCACCCAGAATGCGCAGACTGACGGGCCTTCCGGGCTCCGGCTCCCGTCTCAGCCTGGGTTTAGTCTTTTTGGGCATTACACCGTTGTAACACGCTCAAGAGTGGGTGAAAATGCCCAATTTGGCCTACGAGGGCTCGATTCCCGATTTCCGCCCCCCGCGGTGATCCCAACGGCCCCCGCCCCGAGGCATCCACCGGAAGCCAGGTCGAACCCCAGGCTGCGCCTTTACTGTTTCCTTATCCTCTCTTTGCCCCGCGGGGTATACACTGGCGTCCTCACGAACTTTGCTGGATCGGGCGATCCATCATCTCTCTGTGGAGTTGCCCATGACTTTACCAATTCAAGTTGCCTTTGCTCGTCGCGAAAACTCAGATGGAACCATCGATTCTATCTGCCGAAGATGCTATACCACCGTCCGCACCTCCTTCTCCGAACCCGAATTGGAGTGTGCGGAAAAGGCTCATGTGTGCGATCCATCACTATTGGCGCACTGGAATGAGATCCGAGAATTGAAGCGCAGCCAAAGCCAAGGACCCTAGCAGCGGGCCTCATTTGCTTTGCGCAGGGATACCCCCACTCAAACCCCAGCCTTCGCCTCGCGCACGCTCAGATGGTCAAACCAAGTGAACTTGAGGATCGCTGACGTGGCTAAAACCACTGCCAGTGTGAGGGCGGCGCGTCCGAATTCCTGGATCACAATATACAACGGCAGAACCACGAGGGCGATCTGCCAGATGATGCCCACGGCTACGTTGAACATATCGCGCGCAAAATCCTTGTTGCGCTCGAAAGCGGGGTCTTCGGCCTGCACCTTTCTGAGCACCGGTCCCCAGAGGCCCCACGGGCGCACGCGCCGGTAGAAGTCCTTGAGCACTTCATCGTCTTCGGGCCTGGTGAGCAGCGTGCCGGCGAAGCAGCCAATCAGGGACAGGACGAGGACGAGGGGAAAGACGATGGAGACATCCATATTGATGGAATAGGTGGCGAGAAGCCTTTGGACCGCAGGTACATTGGCCACGATCGGCGGCAGTCCGAGCGCAGAAGCAATGCCGGCCACCATGCCCCAGAAGTAGCCGTAGCCGTTGAATCGCCACCAATACCACTTGAGGACGTTCGAAGCTGTGTAGCCGCCCCAGAGGCCGGAGACGATCCAGACCACGACGGCATTCACCGACGTGACGTTCCATCCGATGAGGACGCCGATGACGACTACGGCGAGCGAGGCAATGTAGCTGAGGCGTACGTAGGTTTTCTGCGGGGCGTTGGGGCGGATGTAGCGCTTGTAAATGTCGTTGACGAAATAGGGCGGTGCGGCGTTCACCGTAGCCGCGAAGTTCGACATGAAGGCGGCCAGCAGTCCGGCGATCAGGAATCCCAAGAGGCCCACGGGCACAAAGCGGCCGAGCGCGTAGGGCAGCACCAGCTCGAAATCCATGTTGGCGCCCATGCCGCGAATGCTGTCGGAGAAGAAGACTGCGGCCAGAATCGTGAGTCCGCAGATGAGGAAGTAGCGCGGAAAGGTGAGCACCACGTTCACCCAGGCGCTCATCATGGAGGCTTCGCGGGGATCCTTGGAAGAGAGCACGCGCTGCATATCGTAGTTCGGCGCCGGTCCGGCCGCGGAGATCAGCACGCCCTTGAAGAACAGCATCATCACGAAGAAACCGAAGAGCCCATAACCGTCCTGGGAAATCTTGGCGCTGGCGGCGGGCAGAAGCGTGGACCAGTCGAGGCCCAAGTGCCAGCCAAAGAAGACGTTGTCCCAACCGGCGGGCACCATGCGGTGGAGCGTCTGCGGAGATACTTTCATCATGGCGATAATGCCGACTGCAAACGAGGCGACGGACAGGATGCAGAACTGCACCACCTCGGTGATGACCACGCTGATCATTCCGCCCTTGATGACGTAGATGGCGGTAATGGCGACGAGAATCAAGGCGTATTGATTAGGCGACAGGTGCCAGGGAAGAAACGTGGCCGCGAATTTGCCGATGCCTTTGAACCCGTAGCTGAAGAAGCCAATGATGCTGACAAATGCGTAGATGACCACGATCAGATGTGATAACTGCGCGCCGCGGCCGGTGCCGAACCGTGTCTTGATCCACTCCGCGCCGGTCATCACTTTCGAGCGCCTGAGCCACGTGGACAGGTACACCATCAGAAAGATCTGGTTGAAGGTCGGCCAGAGCCAGGGAATCCACACGCTCTTGAGGCCATAGACGAACATCCAGTAGACCAGCAGCATGGTGCCGCTGATATCGAACATGCCCGATGCGTTGGAAACGCCGAGAACATACCAGGGCATCGTATTACCGCCCAGAAAATAGTTCTGCAGGCTTTGCGAAGCGCGATGCGAGACCCAGTAGCCAATGAGAACAGTCGACAACAGATAGGCCACAATGATGCCGATGTCCAGCGCGTGAAGATGCATACTCACCCAATTTCTACTGCTTGAAGTCCGTAGCTCTCAGAGGCGCAGCACCGTGGCGACAAATCTCCCCCAAACTTTGGTTCAGATCGTTACTGGCCCGGTCTTGAAAATTGGGGGCATCTTTTTGGGTGCAGCTCTTAAACCGGGTCGCGGACTCCTATCCTTTCCGTTTCTCATGCGGAAAGAATGAAAAAACACAGGCGGCGGCAAGTTACCAATTCTCCGCCTGACCGCGAAATTTTCCTGCCTGCTTGGTGCGAATCAAGTATACTGGTCGCGCTCCAGTTGTCAAAGAATTTTGATCTACAAAAACGTTTAAGCACAGGCCCGCCTGGAATCTCCTCCCCCCGGTCCAGCTTGGAAGAGAAAAGCGCAATGAAATTCGGGTACTTCGACGACCAGAACCGTGAATACGTTATCACACGGCCAGATACTCCTTTGCCATGGATCAATTACCTGGGATGCCAGGATTATTTCGGAATCATTTCAAATACCGCCGGCGGCTACTCGTTTTATCGCGACGCCCGTCTGCGCCGGCTCACTCGCTACCGCTACAACAACGTGCCTGCGGACACAGGCGGCCGCTACATCTACCTCCGCGACGCCGACTCGGGCAGCTACTGGTCGCCTTCGTGGCAGCCCACGCGGCACACGGCAAGCAACTATTCGTGCCGCCACGGCATGGGCTACTCCATCATCGGCTCCGATTACGAAGGCATCCGCGCGCACACGCGCTACTTCGTCCCGCTCGACGAGAACCTCGAAATCTGGCAACTCACGGTTTCCAATCTCCGCGAAACCAAGGCGCGCATCTCCGTTTTCGCGGGCGTTGAATTCTGTCTGTGGGACGCGCAAGACGACGCGACCAATTTCCAGCGCAACTTTAATACCGGGCAAGTCGAAGTCGAAGATGACGTCATCTATCACAAGACCGAATATCGCGAGCGCCGCAATCACTTTGCCTGGTTCGCCTGCTCTGAGAAGATCGCCGCATTCGAAACCCGCCGCGACGCCTTCGTCGGCCCCTATCGCGGATGGGACCGGCCAGCCGCCGTCGAAGCCGGCCAGCTTTCGAACTCCATTGCCTACGGCTGGTCGCCCATCGGCGCTCATCAGGTCGCACTTGAGCTCGCTCCCGGCGAAACGCGGCAGATCGTTTTCGTCCTTGGCTACCACGAGAATCCCGACGATCAGAAGTTCGATCCGCCGGGCTCGCAGACCATCAATAAGAAGCTGGTAAAGCCGACCATCGCGAAATATCTCAACGTGGCCGAGGCCGACCGGGCATTCGCGCGTCTCGGCAGCCACTGGGACAGGCTTCTGAACATCTTCCAGGTCGATACACCCGACATTCACACCAATCGCATGGTGAATATCTGGAACGCATATCAATGCATGGCCACGTTCAATCTCTCGCGCTCGGCTTCGTCCTTCGAATCGGGCATCGGCCGCGGCCTCGGTTTCCGCGATTCGAATCAGGATCTGCTCGGCTTTGTGCACATGGCGCCGGCTCGCGCCCGCGAGCGCATCCTCGATCTCGCAGCCACGCAACTGCCTACCGGCGGCGCCTATCACCAGTACCAACCGCTCACCAAGCGTGGCAATAACGACATCGGTTCGGGCTTCAACGACGATCCGCACTGGCTGATCGTCGGTGTATCGGCCTATCTGAAAGAGACCGGCGACTGGAGCATTCTCGACGAAAAAGTTCCCTTCGGCAACGAGCCCGGCAGCGAAGCGCCGCTCTACGAGCACCTGCAGCGCAGCTTCTTTTACACTCTCGATCGCCTTGGGCCGCACGGATTGCCGTTAATCGGCCGTGCCGATTGGAACGACTGCCTGAACCTGAACTGCTTCTCCGATATGCCGGGCCAGTCCTTCCAGACCACCACGAACAAGGAAGGCAAAGTTGCGGAGTCGGTCTTTATAGCCGGCCTCTTCGTTCACGCGGGTCGCGAGCTGGCTGCCATCGCACAGCACCGCGGGGCTGCCAATGAAGCTGCAAAGTACCTTACGGCTGCCGGCGAGATGGAAAAAACCATCTACGCTCACGGTTGGGACGGCGACTGGTTCCTGCGCGCCTACGACGACTCCGGCGCCAAAATCGGCTCCAAAGAATGCGACGAAGGCAGAATCTTTATCGAGTCGAACGGCTACTGCGTTCTGGCCGGAATTGGCGTGGCCGACGGCAAAGCGGCTAAGGCGCTCGATGCGGTGCGCACGCATCTGGCCACCAAACACGGCATCGTCGTCCACCAGCCCGCCTACTCGCGCTACTACCTCAACCTCGGCGAAATCTCCTCTTATCCGCCGGGATACAAGGAGAACGCGGGCGTCTTCTGCCACGTCAATCCCTGGGTGATGATCGCAGAGACGCGCCTCGGGCAGGGGGATCGCGCCTACGATTACTACACGCGCATCAACCCTTCGGCGCGCGAAGAGATCAGCGACGTGCACCGCTGCGAGCCCTACGTCTATGCGCAGATGATCGCGGGCAAGGATGCGCCTACGCACGGCGAGGCGAAAAACTCCTGGCTCACCGGTACGGCCGCGTGGAACTACTACGCCATCGTGCAGTGGATCCTGGGCATTCGCACCACCTATGACGGCCTGGAGATCGCGCCGGTGATACCCGCCAGTTGGCAAGGATTCTCTGCCACGCGTCTTTTCCGCGGAATCGTCTACAAGATCGCGATCGAGCGCCGCGGCCCCGGCAATCACATTGCGATTACGGTCGATGGCACACCTATCGAGGGTAATCTCGTGCCGGTTCCACGCGACAACCGCAAAGAGGTTTCCATCAAGGGAATCCTCAGCTAGCCGCGCGCCGTCCGCATCGCGTCCTCCGCGACTGGCTGGCCAAGACGGCCAGCCTGTTGCACTTTCTACAGAAAAAATTCTGCTCCTCTATAAGGTCTTTCCTCCGCAGCAGCCCTTTCATCGATAATTGGATGAATCCTGGCGATGAGTCGCAGGGCCGCCGTTTGCCCCGATCGAGGACGAGTCATGACGGAATTTGCCGACAACGATTTTCTGCAGCAGTTTGCCAGTGACAATTACGCGGGAATCTGTCCCGAAGCCTGGGCTGCGATGGAAGCTGCGAACCGCGGCCACGCCACGTCCTATGGCGACGACCCGTGGACGGCGCGCGCGGCCGACGCCTTCCGCAGTCTCTTTGAGACCGACTGCGAAGTGTACTTCGTCTTCAATGGCACGGCTGCCAACTCGCTGGCGCTGGCCTCGCTCTGCCAGTCCTATCACAGCGTGATCTGCTCGGAGCAATCGCACGTCGAGACCGACGAATGCGGCGCGCCGGAGTTCTTCTCGAACGGCTCGAAGCTGCTGACCGTGCCGAGCGCAGACGGCAAGCTTACCCCCGAGTCGATCCGCGAGCTTGCCACCAAGCGCAGCGATATCCACTATCCCAAGCCGCGCGCCGTCACCATCACGCAATCCACCGAGACCGGCCGCGTTTACACGCTCAAGGAAGTTCTCGCCATCGCCGGCGAGTGCCGCGCCCTGGGCCTCTCGCTGCAGATGGATGGCGCGCGCTTCGCAAACGCCTGCGCGAGTCTCGACTGCTCGCCGGCCGAGCTGACGTGGAAGAGCGGAGTCGATGTGCTTTGCTTCGGCGGCGCGAAAAACGGCATGGCGATCGGTGAGGCGGTATTGTTTTTCGATCGCGCGCAGGCCGCGGATTTCGATTACCGCTGCAAGCAGGCGGGCCAGCTCGCTTCGAAGATGCGGTTTCTCTCAGCGCCATGGGTAGGGATGCTCGAGAGCGGCGCGTGGCTGCGCAACGCCGAGCACGCCAACCGCTGCGCCCAGCAGTTTGCGTTGCTCATCGACGCCATCCCCGGCATCAAGGTGGCACAGCCGGTCGAAGCCAATGCAGTTTTTCTCCTGGCTTCGGACCAGATCCTCGGCGCACTGCGCAAACGCGGCTGGCAGTTCTACACTTTCATCGGCGGCGCGGCGAGATTCATGTTCGCGTGGGACACCGATCTGCATCGCGTGGAAGCCTTGAGCCGCGATCTATTCGAATGCGCTGCGGCGGCGAGAACGGCGTGAGAGCGCGTCGCCTTTCTAGCTCCGCTAAACCGCTTCCCAGTGTCCCGACTCGCCGGAGCGAAAGATCGCGTCGATGACCGCCATATTTGCAATCGAGTCTTCGAGCGGAACTGGCACTTCGCTGTTCTCGAAGACGGCGCGCGCAAATGCATCGCCTTGCAGCGTGTACTGATCGGACGTGGCGAAATTTTCCGCGACAATATCGTTGAAGGTCAGGTCGCCGGTCGAGGCAATCAGCAGGCGCGACGGCCGGTCGTTGAGCGGGCTGAAGGGAATCTCCATCTCAATCCGGCCGCGCGTGCCCAGTATCTGCACACGCTGGAAGGGAATCATCTGCGTGCTGCATGTGAATATGGCGTGGCCGGCGGGAAAATCGAGAATCGCCGAAGCCAGCCGATCGGTGCCCATCCTGGGGTCGCGATCGACGAGCGCCACCACGCGGCGCGGCTCCTGATTGAATGCGAAACGCGACGCCTGAATACAGTAGCAGCCGATGTCGTAGACTCCGCCGCCGCCTGTCTCCTCACTGTTGCGAATATTCGCGGGATCGACGTTGAAGTAGCTGAAGTGCGCATTCACCGCGCGCAGCTCGCCGATGCGGCCTTCGCGGAGCAGCTCGCGCAGGCGCAGCCACTGCGGAGCGCTGCGTACCATGAACGCCTCCGAGATCTTCACGCCGGTTCGGGCGCGCACGTCGAGCAATGTCCTCGCTTCGGCCGCATTCATGCTGAGCGGTTTTTCGCAGAGCACGTGCTTACCGGCCTCGGCAGCCTTCTTCGTCCATGGAACGTGCAGTTGATTGGGAAGAGGATTGTAGATGGCGTCGATGTTGGGATCGGCGACCAGCTCGTCATAAGAACCGTAGGCCGTGGGAATGCTAAGCTCATCGGCCGCTGCGCGAGCCTTGCCGATGTCGCGGGAGGCAATCGCGGTGACTGTGGTCAGCTCGCCCTGCTGCATGGCAGGGATCACTTTTTTCAAGCCAATGTTGGCGGTGCTCAGCACGCCAAAGCGCAGTTTTTTTTGCATAGCTGCATGATACAAGCCTGAGTGCGACTCACAGATTAACTGCGAACTCCAATCATCGCCAGCGCTTCGGCGGCGTTGGCGGCTACGCGCATCAGTTCGCGATTGCGCTGGTGAATGAATCCGTTCTCGACCGCCGTATCGAGAAACTCGAGCAGGCCGTCCCAGAAGTTTGCCGGGTTGATGAGAACGACCGGCTTGGCATGAATTCCGAGTTGGGCCCAGGTGACGGCTTCAAGCAATTCATCGAGCGTGCCATAGCCGCCGGGCAGGACCAGAATCGCATCGGCGAGCTCGTGCATGCGCGCTTTGCGCTCGTGCATGCTTCCTACCAGTTCGAGCCTGGTCAGCCCAGCGTGCGCAATCTCGTGTCCGCTCAGCACCTCGGGCAGCACGCCGATGGCCTCCGCGCCCTCGGCCAGGACCGCGTCGGCCACTACGCCCATCAGTCCGCAGTTGGCTCCGCCGTAGACGAGGCCGAGGCTGGCTTTGGCGATGGCCGCGCCGAGCGCTGCTGCCTCGGCGCGAAAGGCGGGATTCGAGCCCAGAGCCGATCCGCAGAATACGGCGACGCGCCGCAAGGGAGTGCCTGGTTGTGATGTCATGACAATTCCAGAATAGCGGTGAAGCAGAGACCAAGAGGCAAGGGAGCGAGGGAACGAGGGAACAAGAAAGCCGGGCTACGGCTAGGTGCCGCCCAGTCGATCCAAATTGCCGGTTTTTCTGTAGGGGGATATCCCCTCCCCCCTTTTTGTGGTCTCTGTAAATAAATCCCTTATTTTTCATGGCTTTAGCCAGTGGCTTGCGCTGCAAATACCTCTGCCCAAAGGACTTGCCTGCAGATTCGTCTCAGCAAAGGACTTAGAGGCCGCGTCTTGCTCGAAACCCTTGATTTTCGAGGGTCTACCTCTCCAAAATCCTCCTACGTAATGGCTTAGCCGCTCCCGAATCCAGAAGGCTCGTCGACAGGGAGGATCGTTTCTCCACTCCGCATCTTCATTGTGCGCGATTGGCGGAATTAACCGGCAAAAGTGCGGGGAGATTTATTTGCTTTGCTGTGAGGTGGATGCGAGGGGAAGTGGGTTGCGAGGCTGTTGACTTGGGGGCTAGGCCACCCGCTCATCGCATGAAACCGCGATGAACGGGGCACAGTTTCTCAAACCTTAATCATGATTGATGACCGGGCCACCTGCCTTTTCTTCATCTGGCCTCGATCAGGCTGATGTTGAGAAAGCTCTGTAAGCCGGTTTAAATTGTTATCTTGAGCCGAGATCAACGGCGCACCAGTGGGGACGTCGCTTGACTAAAACACGGGGCAACTATGGCGCTAGATATCCGACCAAACTGCGAATACTGCGATAAAGACCTCCCTCCTCAATCCACGGAGGCACGCATCTGTAGCTATGAATGCACATTCTGTAGGAATTGTGTAGAGATCAAACTCCATAATGTATGCCCCAATTGCGGTGGGGGCTTCGTTCCAAGACCTATTCGACCCTCCACCGAGTGGCGCCCCGGACAGTCCGTCGAAAAACGCCCGCCCTCAAACAAGCGCATCTACTTGTCGTATGACTTAGATGACATTGCAAAACATTCCGCTCGCATTAAAGATATTCCACCCGAGAAGCGCTAAGATACTGTCTTGGACAGACTCTAAAGACAATCCTGCTTGGGGTGGGCACCGCGACTGAAAGACAACAGGGGATCCTGCGGCTCCGCTTGCCCCGCAATCATGGCCCCTGAAGCGCTCCGCTCGGGATGACACCTTCATAATCGACGGAATGTTCTTCAGTGTTCGCGGAGCCAGTATTGGGTGCGGCCCAGTAGCGAGATGCCGATGTAGCCGCGGAGCTTGAGTTTGTTGCCGCCGTCTTCGATGGTGATGGTCGCGCTATAGACTTTGCCGGTTTCGGGATCGAGGACCTGGCCGCCTGTCCACTGCGCGCCGTCCTGATGAAATCCCCAGAGGATTTCGAGCCCCAGGAACGGCTGGTCTTTCTTTGCGCCGGTGCAGAGATTGCACGTGGAATGCGGTTTGGGCGGGTTGAGGAGCGTCTCGATGGTTCCGGTAATGGTGCCGTCGTGCTCGCGGATTTCGACGATGGATTTGGGTTTTCCAGTGTGGTCGTCGATGGTGCGCCATCGGCCGGCGACGCCGGTCTGGGCGTGGGTTGCGGTTGCGAGCAGAGCAACGGCTGCGAGGGCGAGGAATGCGCGGGGAGTGGGGAAGAGTTTCATCTTAATTTTGCGAACCGATGGAAGATGTTCGGAGCAGATGAGCCGTTCCTAAAAACAACCGCGGATCCTTCGCTACGCTTACCCCATGATTGCACAGCAATCATGGGGCCCCAAGAATGCTCCGCTCAGGATGACACCTTGGTAGCCCATCATCCTTCTTCTGCGGCGGCGTCTGCTTCCCCGGCCATTTCCGGTTCTGGCACGGTTTCGGGGGCGGGGAGTTTTGCGGGGTCGATGGCTTCGAGGCCTTCGGCTTTGGCGGCTTCGAGCAGGGATGCCGATGCGGAGACGAACGTGATGTGGGTGCCGGGAAACATGTCGCGGGCGGCGAGGGCTGCGCCGAGTTGCAAAGCGTCGGGCCAGCGCAATTGGGTGCGGTCGAGGAGCTGACGGGCGGCTTCGAGGACGCCGGGATTAAGTGGCTGCTGCACCATGCGCGCGGCTTCAACGCGCAGGCGCTCGAGTGCGGCGACGGCGGCTTCGGGCGCGATGTTTCCGGAGCGCTCGCGGCGGCGGATGGCGGCGTAGACTTCAAGGGGCGTGGCGGCCGAGATGAGCTTGCGGTTGTCCTCCACGCTCTCCATGAGGCGAATGAGCGCCTCGGTTCCAGGCTCGCGCACAAACAGGCGGGCGAAGGCCGTGGCCTCAAGAAAGAAAAAGCTCACTCCATCCCCCGTTCGTCGTCGATGGCGACCGAAACCGGCTCGCCATGCACTTCAACTGGCTGGAAACGCTGCGCCTCTTCCGGAATGCCTGCCTCGGCGCGGTTGAGGCGGATGGTGGTGGTGGGATAGGCGGGAGTTTTGGGATTGGCGATCTTGCTGGTGAGCACTACACCGCGCTGGATGGCCTCGGCGAGCACGGCCTGGCGGGACTCGGGATGCTGATTCCAGCGAAAGGCCTTGCGCGGGAGGAAAGAGTCGCGGAACCATTTGAGCGCGATGAAGGCATGGCCGCCGCGCTCGGCTTCAGCCAGCGCCGCGCACAGCTCCTTGACGCGGACATCCATATCGGCGGGGATGGCGGGGTTCTGCTCTTCGTCTTCTTCGGCGGAGTCTTGAACCTGGGCGCGGTGGACGCGGACAACGCGCGGCGGAAGAGGCTCGGAGCCTTCGGCGCGCTCGAAGTAGATGCGCACCTCGTCGTACTCCGGCGACCACGTCTCGACCGAAGCGTCGCGGCGCTTGCTGCGGCCGTTTTCGCTGCACAGCTCCACGATGGCCTGATAACCGGCCGGGGCGAGAAAGCGCAGGGCGCGCGCCATGCCGGGATCCTGCGTGAATGCGAGCTCGCTTAGAACTTCTTCAATGATTTCTTCAGCGGCGGGGATACTGAGATTGGCATTCTCAGCCTGGTTCGGCATACTCCGATTCGATTTCATTTCTTTCTCTCCCGATACTGACTGAGCCAACGCGTTCCGCAGCCGGTGAGATCCGGCTGGAGAGCCGCGCCCAAGGCACTCAGGCAGCAACCATCGATCTATGATTTTTTCCGGCCATCCCAGAAGACGGGCATTCGTTCGCCCGGTGACTCAAAGTAAAAAGCGGTAATACAAAACGCATCGGCCGCTTCTCCATACTCGTGCATCTATCCAGCCGGGGACAAAACGGGGAGCGGGCAATTCAAGCTACAGATAACGATTACGTATGCGCTGGATTTCCGCCATTCCACGGCAGTTGTAACCAGCTTTCCTGATATGTGAGACGATTCTAGCGCAAAAGAACCATTTTATGCGCTTGATTTCGCAGGAATTCTCGCCCTCCGGGCCGGAGGAGAGCAAGTCCGCACGGGAGAGAGCCGCTACCCCCTAACGCCGCCGCTCGTAAAATCAATCTATGCGGTGTTTTTTGCGGTACTTGCTGGGTGTTTTTCTGGTTTCATGCTTTCTCCATGCCGAAGGCGCGCCCTTCGATCTTTACGGCCCCAAGATCGATATACACGTGAAGCGCGGCGACGTGACGCTGCCCATTTCCGAGACGCCCAACCTGCTGCCGGGAGACCGGCTGTGGATTCATCCCGACCTGCCGGAAAGCCAGGCTACACACTTTGTGCTAGTGGTGGCGTTTCTGCGGGGATCGACTAATCCTCCGCCGGCGGAGTGGTTTACCCGCGTGGAGACGTGGACGCGGCAGGCCCATGACGAGGGCGTTTTCGTGAAAGTTCCCGCGGAGGCCGAGCAGGCGCTGGTGTTTCTTGCGCCGGAGACGGGAGGCGACTTCAACACTCTGCGCAGCGCGGTGCGCGGGCGGCCGGGGTTGTTTGTGCGCGCGGCGCAGGATCTCGAAGAGGCGAGCTGGGAGCGGATGCGCCTGGAAGCTTACCTGGACGATGTGAAGGTGACGTCGCAGTTCGATCCCGCGGCACTGAAGACGCGCACGGAGATGGCCGCGCGAAGTTTGGGAATCAAGATCAACGAGAACTGTTTTCTCAAGCCCACGGATCAGCAGGCGTCGTGCCTGTCGCAGAACTCCGAAGGCATGGTGCTGGACGATACCAACGCGCAATCGGTGGTGAATCAGTGGACGACCGGTTCCACGCTGGACCTGATGAACCAGATCAGCTCGACGGCGAGGGCCGGAGGCGGCGCGTATAGCCCGTACGTGGGCGCGATCGTGGATACGGCGAGGATCCTGAGCTCGCTGCACACCGCGCACTTCCAGTACATTCCGGCGCTGGCGCTGCCCACGGCCGACAGCCTGAACCTGCGGCTGAATATGCCACCGTCGTTCGTGAATCCGAAGTCGGTGGTGGTGGTGGCGCTGCCGCCGATCGGGCCTTCGCAGCCGGAGCCGCTGCACCCGGTGAATCCGAGCGACAGCTTCTGTGCTATGAAGCCGGACCTGGTGTTGCCCGCCACGGGAGCGCCGCTGGTGTTTGCCACCGGGCAGGCGCACGACCTGATTCTGCATATTGAATCGAGCGGAGCGAAGCACGTCGTGCTCGATGTGCCGGTGAACGCAGATCCGGGCAAGGGCGGGCTGGTTCCCGCGCAGCCGATTGGCGCGTTGCCGGCCGGCGACTTGACGGCCGAGGTGCGCGGCAAGTGGGGGTTCGACGACTGGGAGGGCCCGAGCTTCCAGCTTGTTGCGGCTGCGCCCGGTGGGTGGAGGATTGCTGGGGCGGATC
>JBAWFY010000273.1:0-4067 GCA_049592335.1 Occallatibacter sp. | reverse complement strand
CCCTAGCGGCTTCTTCTCCGTCTCGCTCGACGCCGGCTCGCTAACCCTGACGCAGTAGCACGGCCGTTAGCAGAATTCCCAAAAGCAAAGGTCATTTGCAGCAATCAGTGCAAATGGCCTTATGCCTGCATTCCCTACGTCCCTACTCATCCTTGCTGAACCTCTCCCCGACACTCCCGAGGAAATCACGGATGTGGCGGAAGCCGGCTGGCGGCAGGGGCTTGACTGCAATTGGTGTGGCAACGGATGCGCGAGATTCCCTACCCCGCACGGGAGCGTGTTGCTGCTGCTGGCTCTTTCGCTCCCCTTGCTGTGACGGTGCTGGGACTGGGCCTGATGATTTCGACGCGCGCGCAGACGCAGGCATAGGCCTTCCAGCTTGCGATGGGGACGGTGCTGCCGTCGGTGTTCCTGTCCGGGTACATCTTTCTCATCGACAACATGCCGGTGTTTTTCCAGGGCGTGAGCCGTGTGATTCCGGCAACGTACTACATCCGAATCCTGCGCGGAATTATCTTGCGGGGCGCGGGCGTCCAAGACCTGTGGGTCGATTCCGTGGTCCTGACGCTGATGGGTTGCGCGGCAATTCTGCTGGCGGCGCGGCAGTTTGTCCGCCAGAGCGCCGGATCATAAGCCACCAGCCCCGCAAGGATTCTCCCTCGGCGCCGGAGGCAGGCCAAGACCAGGGGTGAAACCGAGAGCGTCGCCTCACTTCGGCGATAGCTCTAAACGCCGATGGATTGTCATCGGCCAAGACCGGCCTTTCGGCGGCGGATCAGACTCTAGCAGAAAAGCCCTGCGCAAAACACGCCGATTGCGACGACCATACCCGCGGAGAACGTGGTAAGCGCATCTGACGCGCTCAATGCTATAGGCCCGACCCCGGCGATTTTTTGTATGACTAGGTCATCGAACGCGTGCGACAGGGACAGGGCAAGAATCAAGACTGAAATCAGGATGGTGAGATGCGACAGATTCCTGAACGACCTCGCTTTAACTTGTGCGAAATTCCAATAGCCTTGCACGCTTGATTCTGATTGCAATTTCGGCTGCTTGGCGATTCGACGCTTGCGCAATGCCCATAGGAGGCGAACCAAGCGAACGGCCGCGAACAAGAACACGAATATCAAATACCAACTAAATAGATTGACCTACCAGGGATGGTAAACCCAGATTTCCGACGAACTAAATCCAACGGCCTGCCCTTCTTCCTGCAGCATATGAACTCCGCCGATTCAACCTCGGTACGTCGCCCCGGTAACGGTTTTCTTGTTCCCTCGTTCCCTGTCTCTACTCATCCCCGCACTGACAGTCCCGAGAACGAAAGCACTGCGAGACCGCGCACCGGCTGGCCAAAGTAGCGGGCCGGAGCGAAACGGCTGTAGAGCAGCAGATCCTCGACCTGCGAGCGCGTCGCAGCATCGTTCGGTCCGGAGACGATGCGATAGTCGTACACCTCGCCGGAGGGATTGATGAAGGCTTCGACCACAACCGGGCCGCTGATATTGATATCGTCCTGATTGCCGCCCTGCGCGTTCGAGAAGTAGAGCAGATGCGGCGCCGTGGCGTCGCCCAGCGGCTCGTCGGATGTGGCTTGAGCGGTTTCAGGCTGAGCAAACATGGTGACCAGGAAGACGATGGTCCCCAGCAGCAGCACCGCGCTGGCGAATCCCGCTCCTGTCTGCAGCAGGAACGGCCCCACGGAGTTCTTCCATGCCAAGTCCCAACCGGTGAAGATGCTGCGGCGCCTACGCGCAATTTCCTGGCTGATGGCGACGCGGATGCGCAGCGGCAGATTGGCCGGCTCTTCCACCGGGCCCAGCCGCGCCAGCACGGTTTGCATCGCGCGCAGGCTTTTCCACTCATGCGCGCATTCCCGGCAATTTCCAAGGTGCGCGTCCAACTCCTGCATTTCGCGTCCCGTCAAGCGGCCATCCAGGTAGTCGGTAAGGGCCGCCTTTATCTGCTTACAGTTCATCGCGCCTCCTCTCCCAGAGACATTCGCATCTCCGGCAGCGCTTCCTTCGGTGACCCCGCGAGCGGCCGAGACAGCAGCGTCTTCAGATAACCGCGCCCTCGCACCAGCCGTGATTTCACTGTTCCCAGGTTCACCCCTTGCATGGCCGCCACTTCCTCGTACACAAAGCCCTCGATATCGCGCAGGATCAGCGTCGTCCGAAACGGCTCCGGCACCTGCCCCAGCGCCTGCTCCACGCGCACGCGGTTTTCCTCGTGCAGCGCGTGATCGTAAGGCGATTCCGCGGGATCGATCAGCATGTCTCCCAAATGGATTGGCCGTCCGCCGTCCCCGTCCGCTACTTCTTGCTCGATCGCAATCTCCTGCTGCTGGTGCCGCATCCACCAGCGCCTCTGATTCGAAGCTTCACGCAGTGCAATGCGGTAGATCCATGTACGCAACGACGACTCGCCATGAAAACCGCGGATGCCCCGGAATATCTTGACGAAGACTTCCTGCGTCAGGTCGGCGGCGTCGGCATTGTTGCGCACCGTGCGCGCGAGCAGCGAGTAAATCGGCTGGTGATAGTGCGCGATGAGCCACGCAAACGCCTCCTCCGAGCCCGATTGCAACTCTGCTACGAGAGCCGCTTCGTCGGACTGGAGCGCGAGTGCGCCGACAAGATTGCCCATGGTGAGGTCCGCCTGCAAGTCAGTTTCCTCCCACGTTATCGCACTTGTCCACCTTTTGCACCCTTCTTCGTCACAGCCCCTCATGGACGGTAACCGAGCCGGGTAAGCCGATGGATTGAATTTTGCCCCTTCCAGCCGCTGGTTGGCGCTGGAAGTTATGGGCCCCGATGCGCGGTCCCTGGCGTTCCACCATACGGCACGCGCATCTGTTCCTTTAGACACCGCAGCTTACAGAAGTGTTCCCGGACCCAAAAATCGCCCGATTTGGTGTCATAAATCCGTTTTTTGATGAATTAAGGCTGCAAACAGAAGGGTTTAGGGGGTGAAAACGATCCGGCGACCCTTTTCCACCCGGCCCCAGGCGGATTCGACCTCGGCCAGCAGGACTGGCTCGACCGCAATTTTTAGGTTTCCCGCGGCAGCCGCCTTAAATAGCTCGGCAACGCCGGCAAAGATCCGCTCCAGGGAGGCCGAGCCAAAGCCGCTCCCGAGAAGGGTCAGGTCAATGCTGCGCAGGACTTCAGCCGGGAGGGTAATCGTTCTGCCAGCACTCTCGCCCACCTCGACGAGCCGTGTCTTCGTGGTCCCGCCAACTTTGAAGCGGCGAGTCAGCGCTTCCAGCAGCAGTTCCGTAGGCCGTCCCCAAAGGTAATCGACCACTACGTGAACGCCCGAGGCAGCCTCGGCAGCAAGCGCTTCTCGGATGGCATTTTCCGGTTGGTTGAGCCCGATAATCGTATCCACCTCTGCATCGGCTAATGCGTCAACATTACGGCCCGCGCCGATCACGCGTTTCGCTCCCAGCAACCGCGCCGATTGAATGGCGAGCTGCCCTGCCACGCCGGTAGCGCCCATGATGAGCACCGTTTCTCCCTGAACAAGCGCCGCGCGGTCCTTGAGCGCGACCCACGACGACATGCCGGGATTGGCGATCGCGGCCGCTTCCACGTCTCCCAGCTTTTCCGGTACCGGGATGCACATTTTGCGCGCAACCGCCGCGCGCTCCGCCATGGTTCCCCAGGGCTTGCGTATCAGCCCGAAATACACACGGCTGCCGTCTTCGAGCACGCCCACACCGTCGATGCCGGGTACGAAGGCACCCGAGCTGTCCTTGGCGCTCGAGTAATGCACTCCGCTCGCAATGGCCTTCACCACAGGGTGCAGCCCGGCAGCGTGCACGCGCACCAGCATTTCACCATCTTGGAGTGCGGGATCGGGAAACGATTGGTACTTCGGCGCCTGGCCGGGAACATCAACGACGGCTGCATGCATGAGGTTCGCCTCCGGGGATCTCTCTTCTTGTGTTCTTCAATGTTCGCTTGGGTCGAGCTGAAGTGATTGCTCACACAATTACGGAAATTGGATTCCGCGGCCAGCGTTTCGATTCCTTCACTCAACAACATGCCGCCTGCCATAGC
>JBAWFY010000272.1:0-1922 GCA_049592335.1 Occallatibacter sp. | reverse complement strand
GTGCAAGCGTGATCGGAACGACACCTGAGACAGAAGATCCGTACTTAGGAGCGCCGATCCAGCCTTGCGCTTGCGAGGCGACGGAAGGCGCAAGCACCGTGACGGTGAACTGCGCGAAGCCGGAATTGACCGTGTCGTTGGCGGAAAGCTGGAGCACATAGGTGCCGACCTGGCTGAAGGTTGCGGTGGTGCTGGCTTGATTGGGTGCGGCAAAAGCAACTGTCCCCGGACCGCTCACCTGAGTCCATGCGACCGTCGGCATCAAGCCGGAGTTATCGGTCACCGTGCCGGTGAGCTGGAGAGAATTCGGCATGGTAACAGTGGTGTCGGCGCTGATCCCGACCGTAATGGTGCCCCCGGTCGCGCTTGGCGAGCCTGTAGGAACCGTCCAATTGCCGGTATAGGGCTGCGTGACGAGGACGTTTCTGTCAACCGTGTCGACGGCGAAGATGCCATAGCTGCTGGATTGATTGTGGTAAATACCGCAACCGGCCTCGCCAAGGTTGTTGGTGCTGGACGATGTCTGCGAGCTTTCAATACCGGTTACGTAGCATCCCACGCTAACGTTGGGCAGCACATTACCGGAAGCATCCTTTGCGAGTACTGTGAAGCGCTGGTCGTTGACGATGCTGACGATGTAATAGAGCGAGAGCGAGCCCACGGGTGGCGGTGTGGGGTAGTTGGTCCAATCAATCGTCGTCAGATTCGACTCGAGGGTCCCTCCCTGCCCGGCAAGCGTTGCTTGCGCCTGCAGGCTATCGTTGCCGGCGTACTGGCCTGTGTAGAGGAATGAGGCGGTGCCAGTTGCGTCGGTGGTGGCCTGGTACTGGCCGGCGTTGGCTCCGGAGATGGTGAGCGTAACCGGAGTGTTCGGGATGGGTGCGCCAGAGGCATCGACAACCGTGGCGAAGACGTTGATCGGCTGATTTTGCGGATACGCGGCACCGGTTGTGTAGAGCGTCGGGAAGTAGGTTCCGTTGAAGAGTTGAGTTCCGGTGACGAAACCGTTCTCGCCATTCGCGTCGACGAGCGGATTGACGGGATAGTTGGTCGAGATCGTGCCGCTCTGGTAGGAGACGGTGACAGGCTGCCCGGCGATCAGGCTGGACGCGGCAATCACGGGGCTGGAGCCGTCACTGACTCCGTACTGGTAATTGTTGTTCAGGCTGCCAGTCGTCCAGTTCCACGGCATGGCAGTGGGCGGCACGGTGACGTTGACGCCATTCACTTGAACCACAAAGCCAGCGCCGCCGTTTTGTTCGTAGTAAGTGTCGTCGATGCCCAACTGCAGCCGGGTTGCGCCGGAAGGTGTGATGAAGGTTCTTGTGGCAGTTCCGATAACAATCGGTTCGATCACATCGCCGTTATTATCCGTGAATGCGCCCATGAGAGCTCCGCGGCCGGGTGAGGTCTGCGGCAGCAGGGTGAGCGTGGGCGCTTGAGCCGGGGGCGGGGCGAGCCATGTCGCAGTTAGAGAGTTGGACGTAAGCAGCGCGCCGTCAACGCTCGCCGTGGCCTGCAAGGTGTCGGTTCCGCTGTTCGAGCCGGTGTAGGTAAATGACGCGGTTCCACTGGCATTGGTGGTGACGCTGCCAACGGTTTCGTTCGGACCGGCAACGGTGAAGTTGACGGTGACCCCGGTGAGCGGGTTGCCTTGCTGATCGAGCAGTGTCGCGGTGAACGTTTGCGAACTGCCAACCTGGTAGGGCGACGGGCTGGACGCAACCAGCGTGAGCGGCTGCGGCGCCGGCAGCAGCGTCACCTGCGCCGACCCGAGGCTGGCGCCATTCGATTGACTTACAGCACTGACAGTGACCGTCTGCTGACTCGATACCGCCGACGGAGCTGTGTAGAGGCCGGCGGACGTGAGCGTACCGGTCGAGCCAGCGGTCAGCGACCAGGTAATGGTGGCATCGCACGAT
>JBAWFY010000271.1:0-5704 GCA_049592335.1 Occallatibacter sp. | reverse complement strand
CCGCGGCGGTCTGCTCGGCAAGCTTGCGCACTTCGCTGGCCACGACCGCGAAACCCTTGCCGTGCACGCCAGCCCGCGCGGCCTCGATATTGGCATTCAGCGCCAGCACGCTCGTTTGCGTAGCGATGGAAGCGATCAGGTCCGCCACTTTTGCTACCCCGCTGCTCGATGTCTGCAGGCTCAGGATCGAGGTCTTGCTCTCCGTAGCCGACTGGCGCGATTTCTCCGAGGCGTTGGCAAGCTCTGTCGCGTTTCTGGCAATTTCCGCGATGCTGGCTTCAATCTCATGCGTGGCCGTGGCCACCATCTGCAGGTTGCCGTTCAAGTGCTCCACGTCATCGCGCTGAGCCTGTTGCGCCTTGCGCAGCGCATCGATCGTCTGTTGCGTGCTGATGCCCCAAAGAAGCACCGATCCGATATGCTCGCCCTGCTCGTTTACCATCGGCTCGATCTCCTGGTCCAGCTTGACGGGGCCAAGTTCGATCGTGCTTTTGTGCGGCAGCTTGTGCTTTTCCCCGCATTCCCTTGCGCCCAGAATCTTATCGATTCTTGCCGGATCTCTATGCATCACATGGATCGATTTGCCGATCAGCTGGTCCACGGGCAACGGCAGGTGCTGCTGCAGCGTGAGCAGTGTCTTGCGAGACGATTTGTTCATATAGCGCAGAATCAGGTCCCGATCGCAAAACATGATATTCGCCGGCAATGCATCCAGAGCCTGCTGAAAGCTGCGATCCATCTCCTCAGCCGGACCTTCCTCGTCCAGAACACACGGGTCCAGAATTGCAGAGGGCGGAGCCCCGCGGCGGGCAAACAGACCTCCGAACACACCATGAGCCATGGCCGATCTCCTTTTCGGTACACTCTTAAGTTTCGGGCACATCGAGCAGGACAAGCAGGTTCATGGTCTTCATGAATTGACCGGCAGTTCCAGAATCGAATTGATGAGTTTCAGTCTGGGAAAGGCACGAGCCAGGGCAGCCAAGGCATCGCACCCCACTCGAGCCGGATTTGCGCTCATCGCCCGTCCGCGCCACAATGGTTGGCAATGCAATGGGCTTCCAACTTACGCGCCAAAGGTCTGGAGCGCACCTTGGCTGGCCTGGACTTGCTGGCTGTCCGCCGCGGCCGGGCCGCGAACCAGCCGCCCCACCTGCTCACCGGAATCGAGGGCGAGGAGGCCGCCTTCTTTTATCTCCTCCGCAAGGGATATACGATCGTGGCGCGCCGCTGGTCGTCAGAAAAACAGCCCGGCGACCTGGACCTGGTGGCATGGCAGGGACCCGTACTTTGCTTTTTTGAGGTGAAGACCCGAACTGCGCATGATTTCGCCCCTGCCGAAGCCGCTGTCGACACGCACAAGCGCAACGTGCTCAAGCGGCTGGCACGGCAATACATACGGCAGGTGGGGGGCCCCATCCGCCCCCAGACGCGTTTCGACCTGATCAGCGTCTACACAATTCCGGGCGAGCCGACTGAATTCCAGCACTTCGAAGGTGCCTTTGGGTGGCGTGAATCCGGCGACGGTGGATGGAACGATTAGGGGGAGCAGGAGGGGGTATCGGCAGACAAAAAAGACGGCACGAACGGTCGAGCTGTCCGTGCCGGGAGGCCAGTGACGCAAACTACTTCCGGCCAGGAGGTTCACCTCCATCACCGGAATAAATACACGATAGCATAGATTCGAAAGAATGCAAATACAAAAATCAAAATTTATTTGGAAGTACTGTGTAAACCATTTTTCGAATACCGCATCAAAGGCACCCGGAAATCCTGAGGCACCTAATGACCGCAATTCGAGAATTGAACGGCGAAATTGGTTCACCTCACCACAACGCTACAGAGTTAAACGTTTCAGTATGAGTGCCGATCCGCAGCTTTCCCGACCCTTAACCGGCGCAGCAATTCTGTTAAACTCTGAGCTTCATCCGGCATCTCCGCCTTGGGTTCGCGGCTCTTTGTTGGGCCGAGATGGCCTTCTCGCCGACGAAACCGCGCAAATCCATATTTGCGGAGAGAAGAACGGCTATTTTAAGTTACGTCACCTTCCCATATTGTGAGAAGGAATGACGACTTCTACTCGGCCAGCTTCTGCGCCCCCGCTGCCAAATCAAAGTCCTTACCGGTCAGGCCTCCGGCATCGTGGGTGACCAAGGCAAGCCGTACCCGGTTGTAGCGGATATCGATGTCGGGGTGGTGGCCAGCCTTCTCGGCCAGCTCACCTACGCGATTGACAAAACGCAGAGAAGCGACAAAATCGTTGAACTGAAAGGTTTTCACCAGTTCGCCAGCCTCGATCTTCCAACCCGCGAGGCTGGCCAGGCGCGTTTGAGCTTCTTGAGGGGAAAGCTTCTGCATGTCCGCAACTCCTTCCAAGTCAGGTGAGGTGATTGATCAGCGACGCGATGCACGCCGCGCCGAATCCGTTATCAATATTGACCACGCAAACGTTGGGCGCGCAGGTGTTCAACATTCCGAGCAGCGCGGCCACGCCACCCAGCGAAGCCCCATAACCCACACTCGTAGGCACCGCAATCACCGGCGCATGCACCAGTCCGCCGACGACAGTCGGCAGTGCGCCCTCCATGCCCGCGCACACGACGAGCACTCGCGCCGACTTGAGCGTGTGCTGCTGCGCCAGCAGGCGATGAATACCGGCAACGCCGACGTCGGCAACAAGCTCCACGTTGTTCCCCATCAGCCGCGCCGTAACGGCAGCTTCCTCGGCCACAGGCAGATCGCTCGTCCCCGCGCAGACCACGCCCACGATTCCTTTGCCTGCAGGCGCATCGGCCTGCTTGAGTGTAATGGCGCGCGCCATCTCGTGGAACTCCGCACGCTGGGTCTGGTCACGTGATTCGAGGGCCTGGACCGCCGCGTACATCTCGCGCGTAGCTCGCGTCGCCAGCACATTGCCGCCGGCCTTGGCCATGCGCTCAAAAATCGCCGCCACCTGCTGCGGAGTCTTGCTCTCGGCAAAGATCACCTCAGGCATTCCAGTGCGCAGCGCGCGGTGATGATCGACTTTGGCGAAACCCAGATCTTCAAACGGCATCTGGCGCAGCCGCTCCAGCGCATCGGCCACGCTCGTCGATCCCGCGTGCACCTCTTGCAACAAGCCATCAATTTGCGCGCGATCCATCAGCTTTTCCTCTTCGTCGCGAGCCCCGATTCCGCCCAGGCCATCATGGCCGCCTGCATCACCTGCTTCAGCGGAACCTTATTCATCCTCGCCAAATTGCGGCACACCTCGTACTCGGGCTGCGCGTTCGCTACTTCGCCCGAGGGCCAGCGCGCCACTTTGATCCGCACTTTACCCCATTCCGTAGCGACTTCGGCGAACTCGCGGTCCAAAGCCATTTTGTTTTCGAGCCGCCAGCGCAGGCCAATTGTGGTGGTTTCGCGCAAGAGCAATTCGCGCAATACCGGCATCTTCTCGGGGCTTGACAACACCGTCATCTGCACGCCCGCGCGGCCCTTCTTCATTTGCACCGGTACGCGATAGACATCCCAAGCGCCAGCTTCGAGCAGCAACTCACTCACATAGGCCAGCAACTGCGGCGTGGAGTCATCGATCACGGTTTCGATAATCGCAATCGGCTCCGCCTCAGCCGCCGTAGTCAGCTCCGCTCCGGCCGCCGTGTGCTCAGTTTCGCCCACCAGCAATCGCAACAGATTCGGCTCGCCAGGCGTGTCGCGCCCGCCAGCCCCATAGCCGCGCGCCGCTACACGCATCGCCGGCAGCGGGCCATACTCAACGCCAAGCATGCGCAGCAGCGCCGCACCCGTCGGCGTCACGCGCTCCATCGGAGGCCCAGCCGCATAGACTGGCGCGTCGCCAAGTAGCGACAATGTTGCCGGCGCCGGCACCGGCAACGTGCCGTGCTGGCATTTCACCGTCCCGCTGCCCACGTTCAAGGGCGACGCCATCCATCGGTCAACACCCAGCGCCTCGCACCCGGCCGCTACGCACACAATATCGACTATCGTGTCCACGGCTCCCACTTCGTGAAAGTGCACCTTCTCGATGGGGATGGAATGAATCGCAGCCTCCGCCTCGCCCAGCAACCGGAAGGCGCGCGACGCGCGCTGCTTCACGGCGTCTTTCAATTGTGCGGCTTGAATGATGGAGAGAATCGCCGACAACGAGCGATGCGCCGCATGCTCATGAGAATGAGAATGTCCGGCGTCGTGCGATTGCTGCTCGTGCTCATGATTGTGCGAATGGCGCGAGTGCTCGTGGTGTTCGTGGGCGTGCTCATGCGCCTGCGCATCCTCCGCTCCATTGGTCCCAAGTTCCCTTGCGCCCTGCTCTTCCGCTCCCTGTTCCAAAACGACGTCAACTTTGATACCCGCCAGCCCGCCGCGCTGCACCTTGCGCATCTCCAGGCGCGCGCCCACATTGAGCGCCGCCGCTGTCTCAGCGAACACATCAAACGGCACGCCCGTATCCACAAGCGCGCCCAGCAGCATGTCGCCGCTGATGCCGGAGAAACACTCCAAATACCCGATCCGCATCGCTTTGTGATTGTAAATTGCCGGATGAACGGGAAGGAAAAACAATGAATCGAGCGGGACACCGACTTATGCGCCGCGGCGTTGGAGCACTTCGACCGGCAGCACCGCATTCATCGAGCCCGACCGGAACCCCTTGCAGTCGAGCGTCACGTACTTGAATCCCGCCTGCTGCAGCGCCGCCACAATCGCGTCCATCATGTCCATCGTCAGCGCGCGCGCCAGTTCGTCGCGCGCAACCTCCACGCGGGCCAGCTCCCCGTGGTGGCGGACGCGCAACTCGCGAAATCCCAGTTGCCGCAGGCTCTCTTCCCCGCGTTCCACCTGATCGAGCACCTCGCGCGTCACCGTGCGCCCGTACTCCACGCGCGAAGAAAGGCACGGCGCCGCGGGACGGTCCCACACCCTATAACCGGCTGCCTTTGCCAATGCGCGCACTTCGAGCTTGGTCAATCCCACGTCAGCCAGCGGCGCCAGTACTGCATGTTGCTCCGCCGCGCGCTGCCCGGGACGATAATCCCGCGTGTCGTCGGCGTTCATCCCGTAGGCGATGTGCGCTATTCCCAAATTCCCGGCCAACTTCTCCAAAACCAAAAATAACTCGTCCTTGCAATGAAAGCAGCGGTTGCTGTCATTGCGCGCGTACTCCGGCCGATCGAGCTCTTCCGTCGCAACGATTTCCAGCGGCATGCCCAGCGATTGCGCAAACTCGCAAGCCTGCTCCATGTCGAGCCGCGCCAATGAAGGTGAATCGGCCAATACCGCCAGCATCGAGGAGCCGAGTACGCGATGCGCCGTGCCGGCAAGAAACGCCGAATCCACGCCACCCGAGTAGGCCACCAGCACACTTTTGAGATCGCGAAGCTGCGCTTCGAGCGCGGACAACTTGGACTCCGCATCGGACGTGGCAGCATTGCCGGGGCTCCCTTGCTCCCTTGCTCCCTTGCTCCCCTGTTCGCTCGTCTCCGCGCTCGCCATGGCTCCGATTATACCGTTGCCTCATTTCCTGGACGTGGGCAGCTGCCCGATCGGCTTGCGGCTTTTCGCTCAAGAGTCATTGATGCTATCCAATTACGGCCGGGTTGCGCCGGTAACGATGTGGGACTCCGAGCGAAACAAATGATAATGAGAAAACGAAACATCGTTGATGCTTGTTGCAAAAGGAATGGGAGTGTGCGCCGTATTTGCA
>JBAWFY010000270.1:0-5615 GCA_049592335.1 Occallatibacter sp. | reverse complement strand
CGTTGATGAACTCGTAGCCTTTGCCCGGCTCGTTGGGCTCGATGCGCAGCCAGCAGTGGCCGTAGTTGCCCGAGCCGCCAGTCTGCCGGATGTACTTGCCCTCGGCTTCTGCGACTTTGCGGATGGTCTCGCGGAAAGCCACCCGCAGTTCTCCTACCTCGACCGCTGCGGTTTCGAGAATCTTCTTCGTGATCGCTTCAAGTTCCAGCTCATCCTGGCCACCCAGAACGAGCTGGCCTTCGCATCGTTCGAGCCTGACTCTGATCGACGGGTTTTGAGCAAGGGTTCGAGCGATCTCCTGTTCCACGCGCCCGCGATCATCGTTGTCACCCACGGCAATTGCAACTGAGAGAATCGAGGTCACTTGGTGAGCGTTCATGTTGGTTCTCGTGCAAATAGATTACGTCCGAGGAGTAATTAGCGCCGGCCTCTCGCCGCCTTTGTAGTTCAGCGAGCACACGCAGCGCTGGCAGATGGGATTCGACTCCACGTCGAGCGACGCGCGAAAGCGCCGCGCCTCATCGCCGTTGATTACCTGCTCCAGCGTATTTCCCGCCAGGTTGCCAATCTTCTGGTGAAAGAAGCAGGGCCGTACCGTGCCATCCACTTCCACAACCGCCGAAACCCAGGGCGCGTTGCACATCGGCGCCACCGGCGCGTAATCCCCAAGATGTTCTCTGAATCGCCTAGCAATCCGCCGCATCTTCTCCGGCGATTCGACAATATAGCGCATGCGAAAATCCTCGGCATTCTCCCGGACGAGCGCCTCAACTTCTTCTTCCAGAACCTCGACCTCGCTCCGCGAAAGCGCTACCTCGTCCTGCCTCAGGATCGGCCACACCACGTCGCGATTGAACGCCTGCGAGGTCAGGTCCGTTGCCAGAAACGAAATAGAATCGAGGCCGATCTGCTTCGCGCCCGCAACCGTCTGCCGCAACACGCTGTGATTCGCCTTCTGGATGGTAGAGCGCGCGTTGATCGGCATCTTTGGCTTGCGCTGCCGCACCGCTTCAATCCCCTTCCCGATCAGCTGATGCCCGCCCTTCACGCGCCGCACCTGGTCGTGAACCTGTTCCGGCCCGTCGATGGAGACAATAATCTCGTCCACTCCGTTCGCCACCGCATCGGCGCGCTTGGCCAGCAAAAGCCCGGTCGTCAGCAGCGTGACCCGCGCGCCGCACTCGCGCAAAAATGCGCACAGCTGCTCGAACCCCCGATGCAGCAGCGCCTCGCCTCCGGTCAGCACCACCTCGCGCACGCCCAGCCGTACCAGCGACTCGCGATGCCGCGCAAACTCCGCCAGGTCCAGTTCCTTGCCGTCCGTATTCTGCCAGATGTCGCACATCAGGCAGCGGCAATTGCAGTGTTCGTGCACGTGCAGCAGCAGAATGGGCATGGTCGCAATCGTGCCTTCAGCGTCGCGTTGCGAACCGCTCGTCACATCTGCGCTCCTCACAGCTTCACCCTTCAACCAGCCCCACCACCAGCGCCTCCCACTCCGCGTCAAAAGACGGCCGCTGAAATTTGCGCCCCGCGCGTGCATACCAATACTCGGCGTTCCCCTCCACGCCCTCTTTGCGGTGCAGGTAGGCGTGCACCGCCATGGCGTCGGGCGTCTCAATATCGTCGACCAAGCCGTGGGCGCGCGCCCAATCGCCCTTCGCATCCCACCAGAGCGCAGCCAGCGGAACCGAAAGATCTCCTGGCGGCTCGGCGTGGCCCAGCGTCGCTCTGAATTCCTCAACCGTCATGTTCCGCTTGTACCATCCGGCCCCGGACCGCGCAACCGGGCGACGATGGGCGGGCGCAGCAACTTGCCGAAAACTGCTCCGCCGAACCGGTCGACTATCCGAATCCGCTTACGAATTGGACAACCGCCGTCCACATTTCTTCGTACAAATCCACCAACCTCTGTGATTCAAATCACAGGGAAGGAGAGTTTTTCACTGTTACAACTAAACCATCGATCCGATGAATTGAATTGAGAGCCTGCCAGGGGGGATTTTGTGGGAGGGGCTGGCGGAATTCTCAGTCCGCAGTCCCCCTTCCCGGAGGTCTGGCGATGGGTCTGCCCGATGCATTTCCCGGCGCGCAAGCCGACACGAAAAACCCATGCAATCAGGTTTGCAGACCAGGCAGTTTTGGCCGTATACTTAAATCCGACCATTCTGGTCGCATTTCAAAGTTGCTGCCCTTCCGACGGCAGAATCGGGGATCTAAACAGGTGAGTGCGCTGAGCGAACTGAATGTAGGTGAACGCGGAATTCTGGAATATCTCGCCCTCCCCGAGTCCGTCCAGAACCACTTGATGCATATGGGTTTCGTGCCCGGTTCATGCGTCCATGCCCTGCGCCGCGCCCCGGCCGGCGACCCCACGGTTTACTGCGTTGACGGCATGGAAATTGCCCTTCGCCACGAGACCGCCGAAGCCATCCACGTGCGCCTTTGCACCGCTGCTACAGCTACAGCAGTTCCCGCCGAAGAAGAAGTACCCGAGCTCGCCGAGGCGGCGCGATGAGCGCCTGTTGTGAGACGCCGGCTTTCAAGCAGCCCGCTGCTTCACCTGCGAGCGGATTGAAGACCATAGTTCTCATCGGCCCTCCCAACTCCGGCAAGTCTACGCTCTTCAACAAGCTCACCGGCCTGCGCCAGAAGGTCGCCAACTATCCCGGCGTCACCGTCGAGCAGCGCATGGGCCTCATGTCCGGCATTGGCCGCGACGATCTCACGCTCATTGATCTGCCGGGAATTTATTCGCTCACACCGTACTCTGAAGATGCGCGCGTTGCTGTCGACGTCCTCCGCGGCCGCATGCCCGGGAGTCCCAAGCCCGATGCTGTTTTATTGGTCCTGGACTCGCTGCATCTCACGCGTCAACTGATGTTGGCCATGCCGGTGCTTGCCGTAGGCCTGCCCACCCTGGTCCTGCTCAACATGAGCGACCTGATGGAGTCCCGCGGCGGCCAGGTCGACGCGCTCAAGCTGGCGCGCGAGCTCGATGCGCCAGTCGCGCAGATCAGCGCCACCAGCGGCACCGGCCTCGACGCCGTCACGCGCTTTCTCCATCCGCAGAACGGTCATGGCCAACCCAAGCGCGTCGAGTTGCCCGTCATCGGCAACGCGGCCAGCACGCACAATTGGGCCGAGCAGGTCAGCCGTCGCACCGGCTACCGCGTTCCGCTCTCGGCCGCCAACACGCGCAAAATCGACAATGTCCTGCTGCATCGCGTCTGGGGACCGCTGCTCTTTCTCCTCGTCGTCATCGGCGTCTTTGAGGTCGTCTTCTCGCTGGGTCAGCCGCTCTCCGACGGCTTTGGCGATCTGCTCGCGCGCGCCGCCGATCTCGCCCGTCCGCTATTGCCCGTTGGCTGGCTGCAATCGCTTCTGCTCGATGGCGTATGGAAGGGCATCTGCTCCGTGCTTGTCTTCCTGCCGCAAATCCTCCTGCTCTTTCTCTTCATCGGCATTCTCGAGGACACCGGCTATCTCGCCCGCGCCGCGCTTATCGCCGACCGCGTGATGCGCACCATCGGCCTCAACGGCAAGGCCTTTATCCCGCTGCTCTCTGCCTATGCTTGCGCGGTGCCTGCCATCATGGCCACGCGCACCATCGAGAACAAGCGCGATCGGCTCGCCACAATTCTCGTCACGCCCTTCATGACCCGCTCGGCGCGCCTTCCCGTCTATCTCCTGCTCATCGCCGCCTTCATTCCCAATATTTACTACCTGCATGGCCTCCTTGGCCTGCAGACGCTCGTCATGCTCGGCCTCTATCTTGCCGGATTCGTCGCCGCCTTCACCACCGCGCGCCTGCTCAAAAGCTCGATCCTCAAATCCAGCGACACGCCCTTCATCCTCGAACTGCCGCAGTACCGCATGCCCACAATTTATTCCCTGGCGCTGCGCCTGCTCGATCGCGCGCGCATCTTCATGAAGACCGCCGGCACCATCATCGTCGCCGTCACGCTGGCTTTGTGGGTGCTGGCGCATCTTCCGGTCATGCACACAGCCTCCGGCGCGCTCACTGCACCCGATCTGGCTGCGAGCCTCATCGGACGCCTGGGCCACTTCATCGAGCCGGCCATTGCCCCGCTCGGCTTCAACTGGAAGATCGGCATTGGCCTGCTATCGAGCGTCCTGGCTCGCGAAGTCATGGTCAGCACCATGGGCACGCTCTACGGCGCCGATCCCAGCACGCAGGCCCTCAACCTGCAGACAGCCCTCCACCACGACATGACCCTAGGCGGCGCGCTCGCGCTGATGATCTTCTTCGCCTTCGCCATGCAGTGCACATCGACCATCGCCGTCGTCCGCCGCGAAACCAACAGCTGGAAGTGGCCCGCCCTTCAGTTCCTCTACATGCTCGCCCTGGCTTACGCCGCCGCCTTCGCCGTCAATCACCTCGCAATGGCGTTCCTCGGCTGATCGTTTCAATCCGCTCGACCGGTGCCAGGCAATCCCCGAAGCACCAGCCAGAACCCAAGAATCAATTCGAAAGTTCCGACCGGGATGAAACACGTCGGTTCAACAACCGCTGCGAGGTGGGGGGACAGCGCGTAAACGAATGTGCTTGCGCCCGTCAGGATAGATCCAAAGAGGCCCCATAGAGCCAGTGTCTTGGGAATGTAGCGCGACTTAAACCATAAATAAGCAAAGGCTGTCGATCCCACTCCGTAGAACAAAAAGGCTACGTTATACCCAGCATCGTGCGCACTGAGCGCCGAGCCAACCATGGTTTGCAGACCATTAGGCCCGAAAGTCTTCGGATAATTCGCATCGTTCAGGAGGCGCAGAACATCGAAGGTCGTCAACGTCATGATGGCGACCACGGCCGTCTCGACGATTCGGCAAGCGATTCCAAGGAGCGCAATTGTTCTGTCGATAGGCTTCAGAATGACGTATAGGCCGACAATGATGATGAGATCGCAGACGAACGTGAGTAATTCACAAGCGAGACCGAAACGAAACAACGGCTGATGGGCGTTGATGTTGGCCACGGTTCGTGCGACGCTGCCATAATCGATAAGCGTACCCCGCACATGAAACTCGGCAAACCAAGCCAATGCACTTGTGATCAGGTAAAACGCGCCGACGGCTTTGGCCGCGTTTCGTTGCGACCGATCTGTTGGGGGCAAAGTTGCGGCAATAGCGGATTTGATCGACATACCGGATGAGTACGCACTCGTCCTGAAAACGGTTCCCGAGATTAACTCTTTCAAACCGAACCTTCAACAGCGAATGCTGCCCTACCGGTACGCGCGGTGCATGTGTCTGTGGGGTTGATAAGTGAGATAACCCAGCCCCACGCGCATATTGTGATCCACGGGCCCGGGAACCGTCATGGCCACGGCGATCCCCAGCACAGCATGCGCAATCATCAGCGGATAAATATTGCGATAGCGTAGAAACAGCATGCACGCCGCGAACCCCCATACGAATGTAACGGTAGTAAGAATCGGATTCGGCAGGTGCGCCAGCGCGAATAGCACGGAGGCCAGCAGCGCCGCAGACGCCGGCCTCGTAATCAGGCGCAGAAAACGCAACAGAAACACTCCCAGCAGCAGAAACTGCTGCACGCCGCTCCAGATGGCATAGGCGCAATAGGTGACCACAAA
>JBAWFY010000269.1:0-10903 GCA_049592335.1 Occallatibacter sp. | reverse complement strand
GGTGAAGCGGGAAGAGCTGATTCGCAGGCGTCAATGTGAAGAGCAGCCCCTTCGCGTCCGTGCTGAACTTGATGGCCGCAAACAGGCCCGTCTCGTAGAGTTGCCTGGCATGAGCTTTTACTTCGTTTGGAGCGAGGCGCACGCTCTGCGTGATGCCGGCTGCGGCGAGCAGTTCGTCCTGCGTGTATTGGGGTGCGCCCTCAAAGCGAATTGCCCTGGCCGGCGCTTTTCTTTGCGCGTAGGTCTTCTTTTGCGCGACGCATGGAAGCGAACAGAAAATAAGGAGAGCGGCAAGCAGTGCAGCGGTCTTAATCATGCTCCGCCAAGATTAACAAACTGGGACTGGCCGTCCAGGCGGGTGCGGCCTTCGGCCGCCATTCGTGCATGGGCGGATGCCTCAAACGCGATTCGCGGTAGAGAGCTTGCCTCTACTCCTCGGGCTGCATTTCAATCTCTTCGCCGCTGACGATCGTTCCCTGGTGGTAGAGAGTCTTCCAGCCATCTTCGTCTTGACGCCATATAGTGGAACGGCGGGTGCGGCGGCCGTTCTGGTCAAGGGTGTAGGTGACGAGGTAAATCTGGGGCCCGAGTTGGAGCAGGCCGAAGTCTTCGGTGCGCCAGCCGGCTTCGTTCGCGTCCACGAAATGTTCAGGTGTTTTGCGGGACCAGTCCAGAATCGATTCGCGGCTGTAACGGCGGCCGGAGGCGCCGACCTCCCAATAGCCGGGCGTGGTGGAGCGCAGGAACTCCTCGGGGGTGAGCCCGAAGGCGCGCGTGTGGAAGATCGGCTCGCGCGCGCGAATCTCTTCGAGAACCGGCAACAACTCAGGATCGACATAAGTAAACGGATTTCCGCTTGACATATGCGTCCTCCCGAGAGATTGAAGGCCAACGATCAGCCTGCGGCCGCTGCCATCAAGCCGCGCCGGCGCTGAGCGCTTTGACTTCGCTGGTGAGCGCCGCGATTTTGGCTATCAGCTCTTCGTGCGTCGCCATGAGCTCCGCGTGTTGCTTTTCGGCCAGGGAGGGCTCGATGGCTTCGACGTAAAATGTTCCGTTCGGCTCCAGTTCGCAGCGATGCACCTTGTGCAGATCGTCGAAACCCTGGTGATGAACGACGTTGAGCAGTTCCTCGCGCGTGAGCGACTCGCGTTGAAGAGCGCGCATATCAATCTGGCCGTTGTGGATCAGCAGCGTGGAGCGGCCCTCCATCATGCGCGTCAGGCGGGGCGAGCGGAAGAGGACGCGCACGACGAGCCAGTTGACGGCCAGCAAACCGAACGCGCCGATGATCCCGCCGGTGACGGAGTTGTCGTCGCCGATGATGGCGTTCTGCACGGTGTTCGAGAGCGAGAGCAGAACCACCAGGTCGAATGGGTTGAGCTGCGCCAGTTCGCGCTTGCCGAAGAGGCGCAGCAGCACCACCAGCGCAAGATACACGATGGCGGGACGCGCCAGCTTCTCGAGGACGGGAAGCGGCAGATGAAACATGCTGTCGAAGATCGCTGAGTGCGGCATGGCAATCAGGATAGCTGGCTCAGTGCTTGCGTTCCAGATGCAACACCACGTCCACGGTGCGATCTCCATCGTTTAAGGTGAGCGTGTAGCGGCAGCTGGCTGAGGAAAACACCCGTGCGAGCGCTGGATTCGCATCGCCGATGGCGAAGAAGTTCATAATCGCACTCTCGTTGAACGTGCTTCCCGCCGGCATCTTCCACGCAGCCAGCATCGCAGTGCGAAGATCGTCGCTGACATTTTCAATCGAGAGCTTACCCATGGTATACACAGGCCCCGGATCGACATTGATCGTGTAGCTGACCGTTGCCTTGAAGCGATCGAAGTTGGGAACCGGATGTATGCTCGCCCTCATAAGCCCGCGATTGTGGTAGAGCCTTGAGACCATCTGCCACGTGGAAGTGAGGCGCTGGCCTTCCGCAATGTCGCCGGGATGAATGGGCGCTTTCCTGTCAAAATCCGCCTGTGCAATGGGCGAATCCGGAGGGAGCTCAACTGCTCCCAGCCGATACTGGAGGCCCGGCGAAGCCGAGACCTCGAAGGGGATCTGGATTGCGTCCACGGCTGCCACAGCTGCGCCAGCTGGCTTGGCTTCGATGGCTGCTTCAACATAGCCTTTGTCCCGGTAGTAATTCCCCAGGTAGGTGGAGATCTGGTTCACGCTGCCTTCTACGGAGTAGGGTGAGCCGGTCAACTTGGTGAGAATATCCTGCGCGCCTGGGTCTAATGGTGCCGAATTGGCGGCAAGCCGAATCTCACCGACCACGACCGGCGGCGAGGAGATTGAGTAGCTGACAAATCCCTCTTGACCCGGACCCTGTGGAGGACTCGCCACTGCAGTTACCGTGGCTTTCAGATTCTGAGTTCCCAGAATCTTTTCGAGTACGGCGCGCACATCTTCTGTGAGGCCGGCCTCGGAAGGAACTTTGCCGTGGTAGAGGGGGACCTGGTCGTGGATCTTCCGGTCGAGTTCTTTGCCCGGCGTGAGAGGCAGATTCTCAAGCTGCACGGGGTAGAGATCGGTGGAAGGCGTGAGCATGAAGATCAGATCCTGACCGTCGTACTTGAACGCGACCGTGGCAAAGACGCCGGAATCGAGCAGCCGCTTGGAGCAATCCTGCATGTCGGTGTAGCCGAGCACCACGCCCGGCTTGAGCTGGGCGGCAGCCAGCAACTCCGCGTTGCTGTACTCGGGGTCTCCCTGAAACTGGATGGACTTGGGAAGGAACTTCTGCGACAGGGCGGGACGCACGGCCGCAGAAACAGCAATGGCAGCAAGGAGCAGAATCACGTGTCGGCGCATGACAGGAAGAGATTAACACGGGACCATTTCGATGCCGAGGAATCCGAAGGAAGGGCCGATGCGTAGCTCTGCTAAAGTGGGGAGGATTGGACAACTATCGATGAGCAATTCCATGGCAGAACTGGCGCCGTTCGGCATCGCGCCGCAGTTCACGGCGCGCGTGTGGGGGTTCCGCGATCTGCGACCCTGGTACGATCGCGTGGCTGCTGGCGAGCCGATTGGCGAAGTGTGGCTGACGGGCGACGATTGCCTGGTTGCGACGGGGCCGAACGCGGGCAAGCGATTGGCTGCGGTGTTTGCCGAACAGCATGACGCACTTCTTGGACCTGATGCTCCGTCGGCCGATTCGCCGCTGCTGATCAAGACCATCTTTGCGCGGGAGAAGCTGAGCGTGCAGGTGCATCCCGATGACCGGATGGCGCAGAAATACGGCGAGCGGCGCGGGAAGACAGAATGCTGGTATGCGCTTGCCGCGGGGCCGGACGCAACGGTTGCTGTGGGCGTCAAGCCTGGCACAACACTCACTCAGATCGAGGAGGAAATCCACGATGGAACGCTGGAAGCGAGTTTGCAGGCTTTGCCAGTTGCAGAGGGCGAGATGATCTTTGTCGACGCGGGCACGATTCACGCAATCTGGCCGGGATCGATACTGCTGGAGACGCAGCAGAACTGCGACCTGACCTATCGCATGTTCGATTACGGACGCGGGCGCGAACTGCACATTGCGAAAGCGCTGGAAGCGACGAAGCTCGCGACGCGCGCGGGGAAAATTGTGCCGTGCGTTCTAGGCGATCGCACGGTGCTGATCGATGTCGAATATTTTCGCGTGGAGCGGATTGCGGTGGAGGGCAGCCGGACAAGTGAGAGCCTTCGCGGCGCCGACAAGCCTGGCCTTGCTTATTTATTTGCCGCGGCGGGGGCGGGGCGGCTACGATACGCGGGAATCGTGGGCATAGGATTCGCGCCTGTGGATTTACCGCCGCGTGGGATTATGGTGGTACCTGCGACGTCGCCCGAGTTCGTGCTCGATGATGTAAGCGCAGCGGGCGAAACGCTGGCTTTGATTCGCATCACGCCGAACTGGCCGGAGTAGCGGTTCCGGCCCGAGGATTACAGGTCTCGGGCCTCCGCCTATTCGTGACACAGTCATCTACCGACCGTGACGCAGCGATCTACTGGGCTAATGGCATAAGGTGCAGGACGGGCTTGATCGGGTGGATGGGCTCAATGGCATGAACGAAGACCTTGATAGCGATCTTGTCGTTCAGCACCACGGAATCGAGTGTGCAGGCATCCAGCAGAGCCTGATTTGTGATGCCGGCCGCCTTGCAAGCCGCGAGCGCAGGACCGGCTAACTGAGGATCGATATTCGACGCATCGAATAGCGTGGCAGGAGCGCCCGCCTGAGCGGTCACCGGATCGGTGAACAGCGAATCCTTCTCCTGGACGCGCCAACTGTCAGCGTAGGTATGGTAGAGATCGGTAAAGAGCACTGGCTCCTTGAGCACCGCTCCGCTGGCCGTGACAAGCTCATGCGCATTGCCGCTGGGATTACCTAGCAGGCCGCGGGCCTGATGCGCCGGCGAAATGCCCAGGCCCACAGTCACATTAATCCACTGGGGATCGAGCACGACGGTTACATGGTTGCCGTTGTCGTCTGAAACCGAATAGGTATCGCCTGTCCGCGCGATCTGCACGCCGGTGGGGAGATTGATGGTTTTGCCGTCGGCCAGAGCTGTTGAATTGCCATCGATGGTCAGCAGCGTCGGCTCAATGTAGAGAGCTACACGCGACTTGCCCATCTGCATGGCAACCGCCTTGTTGACGGCCGTGTTCGGATAGCCTGGCGGTCCCGGCACCTGCCTGGTTTGTACCTCAAAGTCCGATCCGTTCTGGACCAGCACAAAGTCGCCAAACGCCTGAAAGTCATAATACAAGCCGTCGAAGGTGGTCAGGTGGGTGTCGCCGACGCTGGTTGCATCGGCGCAGGAGGCCAGACTGCCCGCAGGAGCGGGATTGACCTCAGTAAAGACCAGGGCCGGCATGGAGCCTGCCATGGCCATCGGCGCAACATTGTTTAAGGTGAAGTTGTTCGATTCGCCGGTGAAGCTGGTTTCGTCGCAGGTGGGCCCAAGGGTTGTACCGCTGAGCTCGCCGGTGCGCACCGTAAGCGACGAATTGTCGTTGAAGACCGCCTGATCTCCGCCGCCATCGCCAAAGACATTGAACTCAGCTTCTGTCCATTTTGTGCCCAGGTCGGGGAAATAATTGTTACCTGGCGCCGTAGAGGCCGTGCCTCCGGTGACCGAAACGGCCAATGAATCTGTCGTCATGCCGGCGGTGCCCGCCGTGTAGGCGGTGACATGGAAGTCGGCAATATTCGAAATTGGCTCCGTGATCGGGCTTGTGCCCCTTACGGCATTGACCACGCAATAGGTCTGACCGTAGAGGGGATATTCACACCATCCCGAGGTTTCGACGCTCCCTCCGGGCGCGCAACTTGTTCCATGGGGAGCTGGGCAATCCCTATAACCGCTGCTTCCTGCCGGAGGTCCCCACTGCTCCAGCCAATACTGGATGAAGCCGGTTCCGCCAGATTCGTAAACGAACTGCTCAAAGCCCGAGCATCCGTTCGGCGCCGTTGTGCCATTGGGAGAGGTGCTGCACGCGCTGGTGCCGTAGAAGGGCGCTGTGTTCAGTTGCAGAGAGTAGGAATCTGTATTCGTACTGCCGGTGCAGGACGGGCTAGCGGGACAAGTGATACCCGTAGTCGAGATCGTACATGCGACTGCGCACTCGCTGGTGATGTTGGAAGAGGTGTCAAACGAGCCTTCTGTCTCCTGGATGGCTCCGGACGCTGGTATGGCTGAGAAATCGAGGCCATTGCCTACTTGCAGGGCTCGGGTCCGGCCCCGGGGAGGATAGGCCTTGTGTGGCGGCGTTGAGCAGGGGACTTCGGTCCACACGGTGTCAGGATATTTGGCGGAATAGCATTTATCGCTGGCGGGGCGCGAGGTCTTCAGGATCGTCAGACGCCAGTTTTCCAGCTCCACCGGACTCGGCTTCCGCACTTCGATCGGCGCCTTGGGCTGCTGCTCGGCTTGATGGGTTTCCTGGGCAGGCTGGGCTTCCTGCGCCGCCGCCTTGCTCGCCCCAAAGCAGGCAAAGCTCAACGCCAGTGCTGCCAGTATTGCGCAACCCTTGTGATTCCTACCCGGCAAGCTGCATGAGGATGGGGACTGCTTCACGATTGGCATAGCCATAAATCCTCCCTTGAAGATGTCATCCGCCTGCATTTCGATCCAGTACCGGGGCAAGCGCCTTGCAGGGGGGTCGAAGGCGTTTCCCAAACGATGTATCCATTCGAGTTTTGAGCAGGGTCGTTTTCCACTCCACGGACAAAGCCTGTTCGCTGGGGGCCTGTTCCCGGAGATTCCGGCTTCCTGAAGTTCCGCCGGCTTAAACGCTTTGGTTTCCGCTTACTGTGCTTCGGGGAATGCGATAGGGGAAGCGGATCCGTATTGCATCATTGCATGATAGTGCGGCTCATGAGCATTTCGTTTCAGCGCATGAAACATTCCCAATCATCAGAGCCAGGGTCTTGGGGCGAATCCCGAGCATTCGCGGATGATTTCGCGGGCGGGGCGGAAGTTTTTCACAGTCGTTGACTGGCAAACCGGGACTATGGTGCAGAATCTATAGTGATATGAACTTTCGACTGGCAATACCTGCTGAGCTGCGCGGGGCCGTGAATGCGGCCGCCGCCGATTGGACCTCCAATAACAAGGTCGAGCGCTTCTGGAAGAAGGACGCGTCGCTGTGGACCAAGGACGGCGAAGAGAAGTGGATGGGCTGGATCGACATTGTGGAGCGCCAGCACGGGGACTTGAGCGAGCTGGCCGAACTGGGCGGGGACGTGCAGAGCGCGGATTTCAAGTCGGCCCTGCTGCTGGGGATGGGCGGGTCGAGCCTTTGTCCGGAGGTGCTGGCGAAGACCTTTGGAGCGCAGGAGAGTTTTCCGGAACTGCACATTGTGGACTCGACCGACCCGGCACAGGTGATGGCGGCGTGCGAGAACGTAGACCTGGCGGAAACACTGGTGATCGTGTCCTCGAAATCCGGATCGACGCTGGAGCCGAATATTCTGAAGCAGTTTTTCTTTGCCGAAGTGCGGCGGGCTGCGGGACGGGAGAATGTGGGCGAGCGGTTTGTGGCCATCACCGATCCCGGCTCGAAGCTGGAGCAGGTGGCGAAGAACGACGGCTTCCGGTACATCTTTTATGGCGATCCTGAGATCGGCGGGCGCTACTCGGCGCTTTCGAGCTTCGGGATGGTGGCGGCGACGGTGGCGGGGATCAAAGTAGGCAGGCTGCTGGACGAAGCCGACAAGGGCGTGGTCAGCGCGAAACAGCCGGTGGAGAACAATCCCGGCGTGCAGCTGGGCTTGCTGCTGGGCTCGGCGGCGAATGCAGGACGGGACAAGATCACGTTCTTCACTTCGCCCGAGATTTACGATCTGGGCGCGTGGCTGGAACAGCTGATTGCGGAATCGACCGGCAAGCAGGGCAAAGGAATTACTCCTGTAGATCGCGAGGAGATCGGGGCGCCGGAGGTGTACGGAAGCGACCGCGTGTTTGCGTATGTGCGATTGGAGAACACGACGAATACGACTCTGGACGCGAAGGTTGCGGCGCTCGAAGCGGCCGGTCATCCCGTGGTGCATTTTGAGATCGAGGACCTCTACGAGATCTTCGGACAGTTCTTTATCTGGGAGATGGCGACGGCGGTGGCGGGATCGGTGATGGGCATCAATCCGTTCAACCAGCCGGACGTGGAGTCGGCAAAGGTGGAGACGCGGCGGCTGACCGATGAGTACGAGAAGACGGGCGCGCTGCCGGTGCGCAAGCCGGTGCTGACGGAATCGGGAATTGAGTTGTACGCGAGCGACACTTATGCGGCGGAGTTGCGGGCCGCGGCTCCGACCGATACCCTGACAGGATTTTTGCGGGCGCACTTGAACCAGTTGCGCGCGGGGGACTATTTTGCGGCGCTGGCGTTTCTGCCCATGTTCCCCGAGCACGAGGCGGCGATTGAGGTGTTGCGGCATAAAGTGCGGGATAAGAAGCGGGTGGCGACGTGCGTGGGATTCGGGCCGCGCTTTCTGCACTCGACGGGGCAGGATTACAAGGGCGGGCCGAACACGGGAGTGTTTCTGCAGATCACGGCCAAGCACGCCGAGGACGTGAACATTCCGGGACAGCAATATACGTTTGGCGTGGTGATTGACGCACAGGCGGCGGGCGACCTTGCGGTGCTGGAGTCGCGCGGGCGGCGAGCGCTGCGAGTGCATCTTGGAGGCGATGTGGCCGCGGGACTGAATACGCTGAATGCGGCGGTGGTGGCGGCGCTGGGCTAGGGCAACTTTTTCCTGCAGATTGGGTTCTAGCGGGTAACAAGGCTCGTCCGCAGTTCGTCTAACGGATTGAGTCCAAGAGAAGGCAGGCAATGCCGTTCTCCCCGCGCCGTTTTTCCGGGTTGAGAGCGGCCGCGATGAACCGAGGAGAGATGACAATGAGTCCTTTTTTAAAGCAACTTTTTCGACCGTTCATGGTATGTACCGGAGTGATGGTGCTGTGCGGCGCGGTTGCGATGGCGCAGGATGCGGGCGCGGCGAACGGACAGACGCAGGGCCAGCCGGCGGCCGAGCAGGGGCAGCGCACCGATAGCCAGATCGAGATGGACGTGGTGCATGCGCTGGACGCGTCGGCGGCACTGAAAAATGACCTGATCACGGCGGCGACGATCCAAGGCGAGGTGACGTTGTCGGGAACGGTTTCAAGCGATGCGTCGAAGCAGCTGGCCGAGTCGATTGCCGGGCACGTAAACGGCGTAAGCAAGGTGCACAACAATCTGACGGTGGGGAATCCGGGGCCGGACGCGCAGGCATTGCAGCCTGCGCCCGGCAGCGACGACCAGCCAGATACGGATCAGTCGCAGGAACAACAGGACATGCAAAACCTGCCGCCTCCGGGACCAGGTCCGGAGCAGAACGCGCCTCAGGCGAATCCGCCACAGAATGAAAGCCAGGCTCCGCCACAGGGCGGCTATCCTCAGCAGCAGGGCGGCTATCCGCCTCCGCCGCAACAGGGGTATCCGCCGCGGCCGCAGTACCAGAGCCAGTATCCACCGCAGTACCAGCAAGCTCCGCGATACGCTCAGGCCACGGGGCCTGTGACGCTGCTACCGGGAACGCTGCTGCAGCTTCGCACCAGCGAGCCGGTAGAGAGCAAGCACGCCAAGGACGGCCAGCCGGTGGACTTCATGGTGATTCAGGATGTGACCGTGGGCGGCTTTCTGGCGATTCCGCGCGGCGCTGTCGTACACGGCGTGGTGACGGAGAGCAAGAACGTAGGTTCCGGGCAGATGGCGGGCAGTTCCATGCTGGCGCTCACGCTGACCTCGCTCGACCTGGGCGGACGCAACTATCCGCTGCAGACGAATGAATTCAAGGTGAAGGCACCGAACAAGGCCGGGCAGACGGTGGGCAGCGCCGTTACGGGCGGCATCTTCGGCACCATCATCGGTTGCGCGGTGAGAGGTCCGCTGGGTTGCGCGGTTGGCGCCGGAGCGGGCGCGGCTGCAGGCACGGTGGCGGGAACGGCTTCGCCCGGACCGAGAGCCTGGATTCCTGCAGAAGCGCTGGTGACCTTCCGCCTGAAGGCGCCACTGACGGTCGATCCAGTGAGCCCGCAAGAAGCGGCGCGGCTGGCCGAGGGCCTTTATCCTGGCGGACCGCAACTTTATCGCCGCGGACCGTATGGATACGCCGGAGGATATTATCCGTATCCGGGCTACTATCCCGCTCCCTACTATGTGCCGTATTACATGGTGGGCGGCGCGTACTACTGGCGGTAGGTGAAGCAGGGACCGAGGGAACGAGGGAACAAGCATCGGGCGTTCGCTTTTGGCGAGCGCCCGATTTTTTGGGGATTACGGGAGTGCGTTCCAGCACGTGATTACATAGTTTTGAGTGGAGTGAAAAGCACATCGTTCTGCGGGTCTCGATGGAAGGCCGCCGTCTCAACAAATCATTTACGGAGGCGTCTAATCCACCATGAAGCTGTCGGCTCCCCCCCGGCGGCCTTGGTGCCGCTTCTCTCCCTCGCCCGGTGAAGAACCCCAGAAACCTGCGCAATTTCTCCGAGCCCTCCAATGGCTCTGCTGCGAATGCACTGGCCTTCTGCGGCGAGGGAAAGAGGCGCGCTTGCGATGGCTGGTTGCGGGCGCAGCAGGCGCGCTACTGCTCGGATCTCCTCTGGCTGCGCTGGCGTCACTTGGCGGCAGCGCCGGGACCATCGAATCCGATCGCGCACTGATGAAGGCCAGCGTGCAATTGACGCAACATGGCAGTTACGAAATCCATGAGATGCAGACGCCCGGCGGCACCGTGGTGGACGAATATTTGTCGCCTCAGGGTACAGTGTTTGCGGTGACGTGGCACGGGCCGTTTCCGCCTCCGATGCAGCAGATTTTAGGAACATATTTCGAGCAGTACTCGGCTGCTTTACAAGGGCGACCCAAAGCGAACGGGCCGGGAATGTACGGACACAGGCCGCTCCATATTCAGGAAGCGAATTTGGTGGTCGAGACAGGCGGCCACATGAGGGCTCATTTCGGCCGGGCTTACGATCCCAACCTTCTGCCGCAGGGCATGACCGTAGACCAGATTCAATAAATAGAAGCACCGCTCGGCCGACGACGCGGCCGCCGGAAAATATATATGCATCGACAGAAAGCTTCGCACCCGCGTAGCAAGGCCGCCATCAGCCAGCCGGGCAGCTCACATTCTCGAAGTGCCGCATCGCCTGGCGCTGCGGCCGGGAGAACACGCTCCGAAATTCGCCTGATGTTTTTTGCTGCGCTTCTTTTGTGCGGTCTGGGATTGGCCGCGGGTTGCGGCGGCGGCGCGAAAACTGTGGGAACCAGCGGCGCGATTTCGCAGGGCTCCGGGACCGGCAACAATTTTGTTGCCATTGCGGTGAATGGCGGTCCCGAGGCAGGTCAGCCGAACGGCTACGTCTACCA